>CAZJWQ010000007.1:12447-15048 GCA_964549645.1 uncultured Piscirickettsiaceae bacterium
TGTTTAGTTTGTCAAAAACTTTAACTTATTAGGGATAATAAAATGAAAAAAATAATAACCATCATTGTTGTTGTAATCGCTATTATAGGAATTGCATTTTTAGTAATGAAAAATGTAAACACTTATAATGAAGTTGAAAAAATTACAGAAAAACAGCAAATAAAAAAAGTTGGAGCTACCATATTTCCAATTTATGATATTACAAGAGTAATTGCAGGAGATGAATTTGAAGTGGTACTTCTTTTGCCTCCAGGTGTGTCACCGCACACTTTTAGCCCACAACCAAGTGTATTGAAAAATATTATGGGCTCACAAGCTTTATTTGCAATAGGATCAGGCTTAGATGACTGGTCGCATAATTTAGTAGAGGCATTAAATATTCCTGTAGTAACGGTTGATGAAAATATTGATTTGCTTCCTACAATAAAGAAAAAACATAATAAGCACAAAGATGAACATAGCCATGATCACCAACATGCGAACAAAAAGCATAACCACCATAAGCACGACCATGGGCCAGTTGACCCACATTATTGGCTTTCAATTACAAACGCTAAAAAAATAACAACTAATATAGCAAATAAGTTAGCAAAACTAGATCCAGATAATAAAAGTATCTACTTTGAGCGTGCGCAAAATTATAAAAATGAATTAAATCAATTAAAAACTGAGCTTCTTGAGAAAATAAAACCAATAAAAAATCGTAATATTCTGACATCTCATGGAGCATGGCAATACTTTGCAAATGACTTCAATTTAAACATAGTTGGTTCTTTCACCCCTGCTGCAGGAACAAATCCATCACCTAAAGATTTGAAAAAATTATCACGAAAAGTTAAAAAAAGTGATGTTGCAGTGATTTTTATTGCTCCACAATTTTCTGGTGATGCAATTAAAGCTTTTGCACAAGATCATAATCTAGGTATAGCCAGGCTTGACCCGCTTGGAGGAATAGATGAACGACAAAGCTATATTGATTTAATGAGGTTTAACTTAGAGCAGGTAGTGAAAAGCTTTAAAAAAATAAACTAGTAATGAAAAATATAATAGAGCTAAAAAATGTAAGCTTCTCATACAGTAATGGAGATTATGCCCTTGAAAATATTTCTTTTGAAATAGAGAAAGGGGCAAAGGCTATGATTATTGGGCCAAATGGTTCTGGAAAGACCACATTACTTAAAATAATGGTTGGTTTGTTGAATTCTTCTGCTGGGAGCCTGTCAATACTCGGAGAAAGACCTAAGAAAGTTAGAAGTAAAATAGGCTATATTCCCCAAAAACTGGACTTTGATAAAACTTTTCCATTAACTGTTCTGCAATTTCTGCAATTCTCTCATTCTAAAATTGCAATAGGCACTATTAAAAAAGAGCTTGATAATTTGGGAATTAAAAAACTTGAAAAGGCATTAATTGGTCAGCTTTCAGGAGGTCAACTACAGAGAGTGCTTATTGTACGAGCTTTGCTTGGTAAGCCCGAAATATTATTTCTGGATGAGCCAGTTAGTGGGATTGATGTGGGAGGAGAACAAAATTTTTACCAATTAATCGATCAAGCTCAAGATCAATATAATGCAACCATTGTAATGGTTTCTCATGAGATAAATGTTGTAAGCTCTATAGCCACACAAGTTATCTGTATCAATAAAAAAATGCTTTGTAGTGGAATGCCAGAGAAAACCTTGTCTTCTAATGTTATGAAAGAATTGTATGGTGAGAATGTATTACCCTATAAACATAATTGCCAAAAAAATGATTGAATTATTACAACTAGAATTTATGCAAAGGGCATTTATAGCAGGCTTAGTAATTGCTCCACTGCTTGCCGTACTTGGCTCCTTTATGACCTTGCGTAAAATGTCGTTTTTTGCAGATGGCATTGCCCATGCTTCACTTTTAGGCGTTGCTATAGCTATAGTTGCAGGAATAGCACCTTTTACTGGGGCTTTAATGATTGGTGTATTCCTGGGTGTTCTTATGTTTTTTCTTGAAAGGCACACTAAACTAGCATCAGATGCTGTGGTCGGTATTATTTTTACTACAGCAATGGCGTTGGGGATTATTTTAATTTCACTACAACCAGGATATCAACCAGACTTAATTAGCTTTTTGTTTGGCAATGTTTTAGCGATAACTTGGGCGAATATTTGGATTATTTTATCAGTCTCTTTTACTGTTTTATTATTGGTAGGGTTCTTTTTTAAAAAATTAATTCTCCTTTCTCTTTCAAAAGATATGGCATGGACATCAGGAATAAACACAAAATATCTTGATCTACTTTTTTATATTATGCTAGCACTTGCAGTAGTGCTTGGTGTTAGATTGCTGGGGATAATTCTTGTGAGTGCATTGCTTATTATTCCAGCAGTAACTTCAAAGCTTATAACCCGCTCGTTTTATTCATATGTATTTTTTGCCGTTATATTTGCATGGATGGCTTTTATTATAGGGCTTTTTGGTTCTTACTACTTAGACTTCCCTTCAGGAGCATCAATTGTTGTGTCTGCTACAATTATTTTTATTTTTGTACTTGTATTTAAAGTTGTGTTTTTGAAAAAGATTTATATTTCTAAGTGCTAAAGATAAAAAATAGGAAACTATTAA
>CAZJWQ010000007.1:15148-17714 GCA_964549645.1 uncultured Piscirickettsiaceae bacterium
ATTACTATTTGTAAATGGTATTTAATGCATAATTGTGTAACAATACCACAACTTTTAAAATCAGTTATATTTCAAGGAGAAAAAATGGATTTTTTTATTTCAAATGCAATGGCAGAGGGTTCTGGCGGCGGCGGTAGTGGATTCGGAGCTTTAATCCCTTTACTATTATTATTTGTAGTTTTCTATTTTTTATTAATTAGACCACAGCAGAAAAAAGTAAAAGAACACAAAAAATTAGTTGGTGCACTTGATCGAGGTATAGAAGTTGTAACCTATGGTGGTTTAGTAGGTAAAATACGTAATTTAGATGATAGTTTTGTTGAGCTAGAAATTGCCGACAATATAGTTGTAAAAATAGAACGTCAAAATATTTCTAGAGAGTTACCAAAAGGCACTTTTAAAGGAAAAATGGCAGCAGAATAAAATAATGCTTGAAAAATAAAGGGGGCAGTTTTTTTAATCCAATTTAGAGACCTTTGGTAGCTATTTATGGATTAGAGAAATTAGCCCCTTTTGTTGTTTTTGATTTATAATAAAGATAAATTTAACAATCGCCAATTGTTTTTTACTAACTCAAAATGCACCACAACTTCACAAAACTTGCCGTGCATTTCAGCCAGTAAAAAATAATTGGCGGTTGTTCAGTGTCTCCTTAAGTGTCCCCATAAAATGGATTTAAAATGTTTGATTCTAGAACTAAAATAATTAGCAACCAATACCCAGCATGGAAATATTTATTACTAATGGTAATTATAATATTTGCATTGGTTTATGCATCTCCAAATATTTTTGGTGATGACCCTGCTGTACAGATATCACCTGCAAAATCTATTCAATTTGATAGCTCTACCAAAGATACTATAACCCAATCTTTACAAAAAGCACAAATTACTCCTAAAGAAATAGAATTTTCGTCAGGAGTGTTCTTAATTAGATTAAAAAGTTTAAAAGATCAACTTGAAACTAAAAGTGTTCTAAAAGATACGCTTGGTCGTACCGCTGTTGTAGCGTTAAATTTAGCACCAGCAACCCCAGATATCTTAAGAATGATAGGCGGGCAACCCCTATACCTTGGGCTTGATTTACGTGGTGGAGTTCATTTCTTGATGGATGTGGATATGGACGCTGCAATTAGCAAAGAATATAATAAATTTTCTGGTGAAATAAAGTTGGCACTAAGAAATAATAAAATACGTTATTTAAGAGTTGTTTATGAAAATGATTCTTTACTTATTAAATTTAGAGATATTGCAAGTTTACAACAAGCCCAAGTATTAATTGATGAGAATTTTTCAGGCCAGTTTAATATACGAGAAAATTTAGAAGATAAAGCACCTACTATAATTTTAAATTTAAACTCTAATACTATCGATCAAGCAAAAAGCTATGCTTTACAACAAAATATAACGACTTTACGTAATCGTATTGATGAATTAGGTGTTGCAGCACCGATTGTTCAACAACAAGGTGAAAGAAGAATTGTTGTGCAATTACCAGGTGTACAAGATACTGCTAAAGCTAAAGAAATTTTAGGGGCAACAGCCACACTAGAATTTAGATTAGTTGACGAGTCTGGAGATGCCCAAAGAGCATCTAGAACAGGTTTTGCACCTAATAATGCTCGTTTATATTATTTTAGAGACGGCAGACCTATCTTATTACAACCTAGCATTATTGTTAGTGGGGACAACGTAACTAATGCACAATCGGGTATTGATGTTGAGTCAGGATCTGCCCAAGTTAATGTAACCTTAGACTCAGTTGGTGGGCGTAAAATGTTAGCCACCACTAAAGAAAATATCGGCAATAGAATGGCTGTGGTCTTTATTGAAAACCGCATGGAAACAGTAATTGTTGATGGTGAAGAAGTAAGGAAACGAGTTACCACCAAAGATGTTATTAATGCCGCGGTAATTAGAGGGCAATTTGCTAATAGATTTCAAATTACTGGTTTAGATAACCCACAGGAAGCTCAAGATTTATCCTTGCTATTAAGAGCAGGGGCATTAGCCGCCCCAATGGAAATAGTAGAAGAAAGAACTGTTGGCCCTAGTTTAGGGGCAGATAATATTAGGCAAGGTATGCTATCTATTATTGCTGGTTTCTTTTTAGTATTAGTAGTTATGGCATGGCGTTATAAATATTTTGGAATGGTAGCCAATGTTGCATTAACTTTAAACCTAGTAATAATAGTTGCAGTACTATCTTTATTGCAAGCTACTTTAACTTTACCAGGTATTGCAGGTATTGTATTAACCGTAGGGATGGCAGTTGATGCCAATGTGTTAATTTTTGAACGTATCCGCGAGGAGTTGAAAAACTCTTCTATACAAACAGCAATTAATGCAGGTTATGAAAAAGCCTTCGTAACTATTGCAGATGCCAATATAACTACTTTGTTAGCGGCAATTGTATTGTTTAGTTTTGGCACAGGGCCAATTAAAGGTTTTGCAATTACCTTGGCAATAGGTATTGTAACTTCAATGTTTACTGCTATTTTAGGTACTAGAGCAGTTATAAACTATATGTATGGCAACAAAGATGTAAAAAAACTATCAATTTAGGG
>CAZJWQ010000007.1:17814-20735 GCA_964549645.1 uncultured Piscirickettsiaceae bacterium
ATGAATACAAAAAATGTAAAAAAAAATAAAGCCACTCAAATAAACCAAACCTTAATGTCACAACATTTAGATGGTAAAACTATTGATTTTATGGCACATCGTAAGATGGCATTAATAATTTCATTCTTTTTAATAGTTATTTCTTTAATTGGTCTTGGGGTTAAAGGGCTTAATTTTGGTGTAGATTTTACTGGAGGCACAATTGTTGAGCTATCTTATGAACATCCTGTTGATATAGATGAAATACGTGCAACTTTACACGCAGCTGGCTATCCAGAAGCAATGGTACAAAATTTTGGTTCGGCAGAAGACATCTTAATAAGAATAGCCCCTGTCGATGGTCTGCAATCTGCACAAGTATCTAATAATATTATTGATGCATTAAAAGCGGCTAGCGATGAAGTTTTTGACCTAAGGCGGGTAGAGTTTGTTGGCCCACAAGTGGGAGATGAACTAACTGAAGCTGGGGCATTATCTGTTGTTTATGCCTTAATGGGTATTTTAATTTATGTAGCTTTAAGGTTTGAATTTAGGTTTTCAATTGGAGCTGTAACCGCATTGGTGCATGATGTAGTTATTGTGGTTGGTATTTTTGCATGGACACAAACTCAGTTTGATTTAACTGTGCTAGCCGCCTTGTTAGCCGTAATAGGTTATTCTCTTAATGACACTATAGTGGTCTTTGACCGAATACGGGAAAACTTTAGAACCATTCGTGATGGCACACCCATTGATGTTAGCAACTTAGCAGTAAATCAAATGTTACCACGAACTATAATGACCTCTTTTACCACCTTATTAGTATTATTTTCATTACTTATATTTGGTGGCGAGATAATACATAATTTTGCTTTAGCATTAATTATTGGGGTTGTTGTTGGTACTTATTCATCTACATATATTGCTAGTGCTATCGCTCTTGGTTTAGGTGTTTCTAAAAAAGACTTAATGAAACCTGTTAAAGAAGGGGTTTCAGAAGCAGACCAAGAAGCCGAGTTAACACGTGTTTTCTTAGAAGAGCAAGCAGAACGTGAAGCAAGAGAAGCACTAAAAAACCCAAAATAGAGAATTTACATAACTAATGACACTGCAATTAGAAATCGCTAAAAGACGAACATTTGCTATTATATCCCATCCAGATGCAGGTAAAACTACAGTAACTGAAAAGTTACTACTATATGGTGGTGCTATTCAAATGGCAGGGGCTGTTAAAAGCAGAAAAACCAATCGTGCAGCAACATCTGACTGGATGAAAATGGAGCAAGAACGTGGTATTTCTGTAGCATCATCAGTAATGCAGTTTCCATATAAAGATGTAATAATTAATTTATTAGATACCCCAGGGCATGAAGATTTTTCTGAAGATACTTACCGTACTTTAACCGCGGTAGATTCTGCTTTAATGGTAATAGATGTTGCCAAAGGGGTTGAAGATAGAACTATTAAATTGATGGAAGTTTGTCGTTTAAGAGATACTCCAATTTTAACTTTTATCAATAAAATGGACAGAGAAGGCAAGGACCCAATTGACCTACTTGATGAAGTAGAAGCCGTTTTAAAAATAAACTGTGCACCAATAACATGGCCAATAGGTATGGGTAAACAGTTTAAAGGTATTTACCATCTATACAATGATACAGTACGTTTATTTGCTGTTGCAGACGGCTTAAATGCCTCTGAAGGGGAATTAATCCAAGGTTTAAACAACCCAGAACTAGATGACAAGTTAGGTATAGATATAGCCCAAGAGTTAAGAGAAGAAGTAGAATTAGTACGTGGAGCAAGCCATACATTTAATTTAACAGATTTTTTACAAGGCAAAATATCACCAGTATTTTTTGGTTCTGCAGTAAATAATTTTGGCTTGCAAGAACTACTAGATGGCTTTGTAGAATATGCTCCCGCACCGATGGCTAGAAAAACAGAAAACCGCATAGTATTAGCCACAGAAACTAAATTAACTGGTTTTATTTTTAAAATTCAAGCTAATATGGATCCAAAGCATCGTGACAGAGTAGCCTTTATGCGAATAGTCTCTGGCACCTATAATGCTGGTATGAAATTAAACCATGTTCGTATTAACAAAAATGTAAAAATATCTAAAGCAATTACCTTTTTAGCCAACAAGCGAGACCTAGCCGAAGTAGCTTACCCAGGCGATATTATAGGCTTGCATAATCATGGCACTATAAAAATAGGCGACACCTTTAGCCAAGGAGAAAAGCTAAAATTTACAGGTATACCAAACTTTGCCCCAGAACTTTTTAGAAGAGCTTTATTAAAAGACCCTATGAAAATGAAAGCCCTACAAAAAGGGCTTACTCAGTTGTCCGAAGAGGGGGCAACACAACTGTTTCGTCCAATATTAAATAATGATTTAATCTTAGGTGCCGTAGGTATTTTACAGTTTGAAGTGGTAGCCCAGCGTTTACAAGATGAATATAATGTAAATTGTATTTTTGAACCTGTAAATGTAAATACGGCTAGATGGGTTATAGGTGATAAAGCAGAAATAGATAAGTTCTTAGAAAAGGTCAAAGAAAGTGTAGCCTATGATGCTGCTAATCTATTAGTTTATATTGCACCAACCAGAGTAAACTTATCCTTAATTAAAGAACGTTGGCCTAATTTAGAATTTGTGGCTACTAGGGAACATTAGCCTAAATTGTTTATGTAGGGATTAAAGTTAGAGACGGTATAAAATAAAACTATGTTTAAAGTAACATGGTCTTCCCCTAAAAAAACGGACACTTTTTATTTTATGCTATCCGTTGTTTATGCACAGCAGGAGATAAATTGGAGTGGCTACACTATTTTGTACCTAGATAATTAAGTTAAAATATTATCTATCTAGGAGAGCGAGATAGCAAAACAAAAATACGACCAACAACTAAAGAATGATGTAATTGAAGAAATATTAA
>CAZJWQ010000008.1:0-20034 GCA_964549645.1 uncultured Piscirickettsiaceae bacterium
TACATCATTAATGGCGGTTTCTTGATCGGGGGTTTCTTCAAACTCAAAGCTGTTAGCAAATTTAATATATTCTGTAGTATCGGTTGCAAAAGAAAAGCCTGTTCTGGCTTCTCTTTGTGCATAAATATCTAGTAATTCGGCAGCAACATCTATTACTTTTTCAGCGGCTTTTTTCTTGGCTTTTTGCCACCTATCAGAGCCTAGTTTGTGCATAGGGGCTGTGTCTGCATTTGCCCCTGTATAACGGCTTATTAGGTGTAGTGAAGTTACAGGTACATAAAGTTTGGCATTATTGGCATTATTGGCATATTCAATAGTTAATAGTTCTTGTGCTTCGCCTTGTAATATAAGGGTTTCTAAGCCTAAATAACGCCCAACACCATGGTCAATATGTACTATTGGGTTGCCTATTTCAAGTTCTATTAAGTTGGATATACTGGTGTTGAATTGATTATGTTTGCGGCTTTTACGCCTACTTTTAATAACATTAGTACCAAATATGGCTGCTTCAGAAATTATACAAATCTCTTGGGTAAGCAGGCTGTCTTCCAGTGGGGTAACTAGTATTTGTATTGGTAGGTTGTTTGCTATAAACTCTTGCCAGTTACTTAACACTTTAGGCTTGGTATGGTTGTTAAGTTTTTCTTTTTTGAACAAATCAAGTAGGCTTTCTCTACGCCCTGTAGATTCAGTGCTTAGTAATACTTTACCTTGGTATTGGTCTAAAAAAGCATTTAATTTAGCTAGGGGGTAATCACTATTATTTTGAATAGTTAGGTTTGGCATAGCTGTACTATTAAAAGTTGTGGTAATTTTTTTATGGTTATCTGTGCTAAAGGTTATTCTGTGATGTTGTTTAAAAGATGCAAAAACTTCACTTTCAGTTTGTATTAGTTCACAAGGTTTTAATACTGGGTAGTCTAGGTTGTATTTGGTTATGGCAAATCGTTCTTCATAATCGTGCCAAATTTTTTGTATTTGCTGGCTTAAATTACCAGTATCAAAAAATAGGGTGTTTTTAGGTAAAAAATCATTTAAGGTTGCTGTTTGTTGATGAAATAGTGGTAAATAATATTCTAAGCCATCTAAGGTTATTTTGTCATTTATAGATTTAAATAGTTGGCTATTACGAGCAGTATCACCAAAAAAAGTTTTAAATTTTTGCTTAAATAAATGTATGCCTTCATCTGTTAAGTCATATTCTTTAGCAGGCAACATTTTTATTGCATTTATATTGGCAATGGTTCTTTGGGTGGCTGGGTCAAAACTTTTAATGGTTTCTATTTCATCATCAAATAAGTCTAATCGGTAGGGGGTTTTACTGCCCATAGGGAAAAGGTCAATAATAGACCCCCTAATAGCAAAGTTACCAGGTTCTAATACTTGGCTAACTCTTTGGTAGCCACCTTTGTCTAGCTTGTCAGTAAATTGTGCAATATTTAGAATTTGCTTAGTGGTAAGTAAAAAGGTGAATTTTTCTATAAAACTTTGTGGGGCTATTTTTTGTAAAAAGGTGCTAATGGGTAAAATCAGTAAACCTTTAGTTATGTTTGGCAGCCTGTAAAGGGTTTTTAGCCTTTGGGATATAATATTTTGATGTGGCGAGAACTGGTCATAAGGTAGAGTTTCCCAGTCAGGAAACTTTAATATTTCAACCACTTGTTGGTTGTTTTGATCTGTATTAAAAAAGCTAATAAATTCTTCTAATTTATTAGCCTGGGCAGAGTCATCAGCTAGGTAAACAATTAAGTTGTTAGAAGTTTTAGCTTTTTCACTTAAAATTAAAGCTTGTTCAGTTAAGCTTTTTATATGCCAATGAGAACGTTCATTTTTAAGGGTTATTGAGTTAATGTCAAATATTGATGTCATGCTTCTTCATGTTGTCTTTTAAAAATTAATAACGTATTTTACCGTTTTTTTATAAGAGCATTAATGAGTTTGATTTTAGTTTATTTTTTTGGCTAATTTTTCTAGTTTGTCCATAAGGTCATTGCTTAACCATTTAGTTAAATAGTCATCCGCACCAACTTTTTCTGCCATATTTTTACCTACAGATTCACTAATAGAAGAATTTAAAATTATAGGTACTTTTTTAAGAGTATCTATTTGTTTTATGGTTTTTACTAGGGTATAACCATCCATTTCTGGCATTTCTATATCACTAACTATGGCAAGCACCGCTTGTTCAAGTGGTTTTGGGTGGTGAGCTTTGGCTAAATCATTTAGTAATTTTACAGCTTCTTTACCAGTGTCTACTATTTTGTATTTAAGACCTGCTTTTTCAAATATTTTTTTAAGGTGGGTTCTAGCTACTTTAGAATCATCAACACCAATAACAAATTTATTTTTTAATATATCTTTAGTGGTTTGTGTATAGTCGGCAACCGGTATGTCGTCGCCCATTATATCGGTTAAAACTTTTTCTATATCAATTACTTGTACAAGTTTGCCATTAAAGTTAACTATGGCAGTAATATAGGCATCAGTTGATAAAACAGGTGGAGGAAGCTGTACTTGACTCCAATTGAAATAGACTATTCTTTCAACATCTTCAATTACAAAGCACATTTTTTTATTACTAAATTCCATAAATAACATGGTGCTTTTGTTGGTTAAGTTTTGAGCAGGCATATCAAGAGATAAAGCCATATCTATCGCAGTTAAAATTTCACCCCTTAAATCTAACAAGCCGAGTATTTTTTTATCAGTAGCTATAACCTTGGTTATTGGTGGTGTTGATAATATTTCTCTAGTTTTAAAAACATTTACACCATATAAGGTAGGGCCGTTTAAACGAAATATTAACAGCTCTAGCTGCCCTTGGTTATCGCCACCAGTTGCTTCATCAATTTTATCTAATAAGCTCATTTATTTTAATCTACTATTATTTGGTGTAAAAGTCTTCATACAAAAACTTCAAGCATAATACATGCCATTTTTTAAGACATTTAATTGTTTTTTTTGTTTATAATTGTCAGTCCTATTAATTTTAATCTATTTGAGGCAACATGTTTAAACAACCATTTGAATTATTACTTGCTTATAGGTATACCAGAGCAAAACGTCGTAATGGTTTTATATCATTTATTTCACTTTCTTCAATGATTGGGATTGCATTAGGGGTTTTTGCTTTAATTGTTGTGTTATCGATAATGAACGGTTTTCAGCAAGAACTACGAGATAGAATTCTTGGCATGACATCTCATATGACATTGACAGAACAGCAAAATCGCCTAACTAATTGGGAAGAATTATATGCTGATATGTCCAATATAGATAGAGTAATAGGAGCAGCCCCCAATGTGCTTGGGCAAGGCATGTTGTCGTACAGTGATAATGTGAGAGGGGTAATGGTTAGAGGTATTCTGCCAGATTTTGAGCCAAAAGTGTCAGATATAGATTCTAAAATGATTGCGGGAACATTAAATGATTTAACACAAGGTAAGTTTGAAATTATTTTAGGGGTAGAGTTAGCCAATGCTTTAGGGATAACTATTGGTGATAAAGTTACTTTAATTTCTCCGCAAGGTTCAATTTCTCCTATGGGTATTATGCCCAGAATGAAGCGTTTTACTTTGGTAGGTTTGTTTGAAGCTGGTATGTTTGAACACGATAGTGGGCTGGCAATTATTCATATGAAAGATGCACAAAGAGTCTTTAAAATGCGTGAAACTGTAACAGCTTTACAGTTGAAACTAGATGATATGTTTGAAACTGATCAAGTAAGAAAACAACTTGGACAAGATGTAGACAGGGTTTTATTTACTAGAGACTGGACACAGCAACATGCTAATTTTTTTGCAGCAATCCAAATGGAAAAACGGATGGTATTTATCTTTTTAATGTTAATTATTATGGTAGCTGCCTTTAATATTGTTTCTACTATGGTAATGGTGGTTACAGATAAGCGTAAAGATATTGCAGTATTAAGAACTATAGGGGCGACACCAAATAGTATTCAAATGATATTTATTATTCAAGGTTTAATTATAGGTACTATAGGCTCATTGTCTGGGGCAATATTAGGGGTAGCCACTGCATTAAATATTGATGTAATAGTGCCCTTTATTGAAAACTTATTTGATTTTGAGTTTTTTCCAGCAGAGATATATTATATAAGCAAAGTGCCATCAGATTTACATTGGGAAGATGTTTGGTTGGTAACAGGGTTAGCCTTTGCTATGACATTAGTGGCTACATTTTATCCTGCAAGGCGGGCTTCTAAAATACAACCTGCGGAGGCTTTAAGGTATGATTAATTCAACTGTTAAAAATGTTTTGGAAAATGTTTTAGAAACTAAGAACTTAATTAAAACTTTTAAAGATGGTAAGTTAGAAACCAATGTTATTAAAGGGATTGATTTTTCGCTATCGCCAAAACAAACCATTGCCATAACAGGCAGTTCAGGCTCTGGTAAAACAACTTTATTGCAATTATTAGGTGGGCTAGAACAACCTACATCAGGCACTGTACTATTAAACGGGCAAGATTTTGCCAAAATAAATGAGGCTGCCAGAGGTAAGTTAAGAAATAAATATATGGGGTTTGTATATCAATTCCATTTTTTATTACCAGAACTTAATGCCCTTGAAAATGTAATGTTGCCTTTAAGAATAAGAAGGGAAACTGCAGGTGTAGCTGAAGAACAAGCTAAAAAGATTTTAGATAAAGTAGGTTTATCTCATAGGATACATCATAAACCTGCTGAACTATCTGGTGGTGAAAAGCAAAGAGTAGCCATAGCAAGAGCATTAATAACCAAGCCTGCTTGTGTATTAGCTGATGAACCAACAGGTAATTTAGATGATGCTTCTGCTCAGCAAGTTTTTGATTTAATGCTCAACTTAAATGAAGAAATGGGTGCAGGATTATTAGTAGTAACCCATGATTTAACCCTTGCCGCACGTATGGATAAACAATGCCATATTGTTGAAGGTTTGTTTGTTTAAGATGGTATTTAAATTATGTTATCTATAAAATCTATAGGCTTAATGGCAGGTACTAAAGTTTTATTACAAAATGCTGACCTTACAATTAACCCAAAACAAAAAATAGGCTTAATTGGGCAAAATGGTGCAGGAAAATCTACTTTATTGCAAGCCATTATGCAGCCATCAATTATAGAATCTGGCGATATCTCTTTACCATCATCGTGGACTATAGGTTATGTACAGCAAGAACTAAAAGCCACTAGCAAGTCTGTGTTAGATTTTGTGCTAGAAGGTGATACCTTATACTCTGCAATTATTGCTAATATTGCCCAAGCACAAACAGATGCAAATGATAAATTATTAGTTAAGTTTTATGATCAACTAGATCAAATTGCTGGTTATCTTGTACCACAAAAAGCCCAACAAGTTTTATGTGGGTTGGGTTTTATGGCAAATGATTTTGGTAAACCTATGACGCAATTCTCAGGTGGTTGGCAAGTTAGATTAAAGTTAGCTAAAGCTTTAATGCAACGTGCAGATTTACTTTTATTAGATGAACCAACTAACCATCTTGATATAGAAACGGTTTCTTGGGTAATACAGTGGTTAAAAAGTTTTGAAGGTGCAATAATAGTAATCTCGCATGATCGTCATTTTCTAGATGAAGTTGTACAGGGTATTGCCACAATTGACCAACAAAAGCTACAATATTACTCAGGTAATTTTGCCTCTTTTGAACGCCAGCGTAATGAACAGCTTATGCAACAGCAATCATTACATGAGCAACAAAAACAACATATGCAACACCTTAAAAGCTTTATTGAACGTTTTAAAGCTAAAGCATCAAAAGCCAAACAAGCACAAAGTAGAGTAAAAGCCTTAGCTCGTATGGAAGAAATTGTTGCAGTACAAGCTAGTAATCCATTTAAGTTTAAGTTTTTTGCAACAGGTGCAATACCAGACCCTATGTTACAAATTGAACAACTAAGCTTTAGCTACCAACAAAAAAGTATAATTGAGAATGCAGATTTAGTTATTAGAGCAGGCGATAGAATAGGTTTAGTTGGGGTTAATGGTTCAGGTAAATCAACTTTATTAAAATTAATAATAAAAGAATTACAACCAAATATAGGTAAAGTTATTCAATCTAAAGGGGTAAAAGTAGGTTATTTTGCTCAACACCAATTAGAATCCTTAAACTTAGATGCAAGCCCGTTACAACATTTAATAGCAATGGTTAAGCATGAAACAGAATTAGGGGCAAAACAATTTGTATCAGACCAAGAAGCTCGTAATTTTTTAGGTAGTTTTGGTTTTACTAATGAAAAAACTTTAGAAAAAGTAGCTAATTTTTCAGGTGGTGAAAAAGCCAGGCTATCTTTAGCCTTAATGATTTACCAACAACCCAACCTAATAATTTTAGACGAACCTACTAACCATTTAGATATGGAAACCAGAGATGCTCTAGACATGGCATTGCAAGAGTTTGATGGTGCATTAATACTAGTAACCCATGACCAGCATCTACTTACTAGTATTGTAGATCAGTTTTGGTGGGTACACGACAAAAAAGTAACATATTTTTATGGTGCGCTAGAAGATTATTTACAACAAAGATTAAAGCAATTAAAAGAGCAGCAACAGCAATTAAAAGCAGATAAGAAATCAACCAAAAATAAACCAGAGATATCCAATAAAAAAGCACAAAGGCAAGAAAAAGCACAACATCGTAAACAACTAAACCAAGCTACCAAAACGACAAGAATACAGTTAAGAAAAGTAGAAAAAGACTTAGAAAATGCTCAAAACAAATTAACCCTATTGCATAAAAAAATGGCAGACTCTACCTTATATGAATCACAAAATAGTACAGAACTAACACAAACTCTTCAGCAAGAAGCATGTTTAACTAAAGAAATTGCAGAGCTAGAAGAGCAATGGTTAGAGTTAGAAGACGCTTTAGAGGCATAAATGCTTACATTTGTACGTTGTTGTAATAACTATTCTTTTAATTAACCATAAATATCTGTATAATTTATCGATTAGAGAAATTAACCTCAAATTCTCAAATTCATTTTTTACAATAAACTTTTTAGAGAAAATAATCCATGCAAGTAACAGTTGAAAAACCAGAAACAGGCCTTGAACATAAAATAAGCGTTGTAGCTCCTATTGGAGATTTAGAAAAAAACCTAACCAAACGTTTACAAGAAATACGTAAAACTTTTAATATGGATGGCTTTCGTGCAGGTAAAGTACCAATAAATGTAATAAAAAAACGCCACGGAGCAGAAATAAGGCAAGAGCTAACTGGCGAGATTGTGCAAACAACCTTTTATGAAGCTGTTTCAAAAGAAGATTTAAATGTAGCCGGTTATCCTATGTTTGAAAGTTTAGAAGAAAAAGATGGCAATATAGAATACACTGCAAAGTTTGAAATTTTCCCAAACATAAGTATGCCAGATTTTGCAGAGTTAGAAATAGAAAAAATTTCTGCTCAAATTAATGACCAAGATGTAGATAAAATGGTTGCTAAGTTACAAGAGCAAAAGCAAGTTTGGAAGCCAAGTGACAATGCTGATAAAAAAGCAGACAAAGGCGAACAGGTAATCATTAGTTTTATTGGTAAAAAAGATGGCACAGAATTTGAAGGTGGCAAGGCAGATGATTTGCCATTAGAGCTAGGTAGCGGCAATATGATACCAGGGTTTGAAGATGGTATTATCGGTATGAAAAAAGGCGAAGAAAAACTAATTAATGTTACCTTCCCTAAAGATTATAAATCTGAACTATTAGCAGGACAAGATGTAACTTTTGATATAACCGTACATTCTGTACACACTAAAATTGTGCCAGAATTAGATGAAGAGTTTATTAAAAACTTAGGTGTTAAAGATGGAACAAAAGCAAGCTTAGTTGCCGAAATTAAAGGCAATATGGAAAAAGAATTAAGTCGTGCAGTAGAAAATAAAAACCGTACTCAAATTTTAGAAACTCTTGCTAATGCTGTTGAAACAGATTTACCTAAGTCAATAATAGAGCAAGAAGCATCAAAATTAATGCAACGTCAAATTGAACAATTTCAACAACAAGGTTTAAAACCTGAAGATGTAGGTTTAAATTTAAAAGCATTTATGCCAGAAGCACAAAGAAGAGTTAAACTTGGTTTAGTGTTAGGCGAAATTATTAAAGACAATGATATAAAAGCCACTGATGAAGAGCGTAATATATTTATAGCAGACCAATCGTCTTCTTATGAAGACCCACAAGAAGTAAAAAAATGGTACGCTGATAATGCTGAAGCTAGGCAAGAACTTGATGCTATTATTGTTGAAAAACAAGTTTCAGAATTAATTGTAGAAAAAGCAAAAATTACAGAAATTACTAAAACATTTGATGAAGTAGTAAATCAAACTGCTTAATTTTTATAGCTAGGTTTTTGTATAAGATAAAACGCACACTTATTTTAGTGTGTTTTTCAAAAGCCTTATTTTTACATTTAAAAGGTTATTAAATGGATTCATTTAACGTGCAAAACGCACTAATTCCAATGGTTATTGAGCAAACCAGTCGTGGTGAAAGATCGTATGATATCTACTCGCGTTTATTAAAAGAAAGAGTTATTTTTTTAGTAGGGCAAGTTGAAGATCATATGGCAAATGTAATAGTAGCTCAGATGCTTTTTTTGGAATCTGAAAACCCAGAAAAAGATATTCACTTATATATAAACTCCCCAGGTGGCAGCGTAACTGCTGGTATGGCAATTTATGACACCATGAGGTTTGTCAAGCCTAATGTTAGCACCATGTGCATAGGTCAAGCAGCTAGCATGGGTTCTTTCTTATTATCAGCTGGAGAAAAGGGCAAGCGTTATGCTCTGCCAAACTCTAAAATAATGATTCATCAGCCACTTGGTGGTTTTCAAGGACAAGCATCTGATTTTGAAATCCATGCTAAAGAAATTTTATCAATTAAAGACAAGCTTAATAAAGCTCTTGCCGAACATACAGGGCAATCGTTAAAAACAATTGAAACAGATACAGATCGTGATAATTTTATGTCAGCACAACAAGCAGCAGATTATGGTTTAATCGATAAAGTTTTAGAAAATCGTTAAAGGAATTAATAAATGAGTAGTAAAAACTTATACTGTTCTTTTTGTGGAAAAGAGCAAGCAGAAGTAAAAAAGTTAATTGCAGGGCCTTCAGTATATGTTTGTGATGAATGTGTTGAACTTTGTAATGATATTTTAAAAGAAGAGTTTGGGCAAAAGACTAACTCTAATTTTGAACTTGATAACTTACCTACTCCACATGAAATTAGTGAAATTTTAAATGATTATGTTATAGGGCAAAAGCAAGCTAAAAAAGTTCTTGCAGTTGCTGTTTATAATCATTATCGACGTTTACAAAGTGGTCATCAAAAAGATGATGTTGAATTAAATAAAAGTAACATATTACTAATAGGCCCAACAGGTTCTGGTAAAACTTTATTAGCACAAACTTTAGCCCGTATGCTAGATGTACCTTTTGCTATTGCAGATGCAACAACACTTACAGAAGCAGGTTATGTGGGTGAAGATGTTGAAAGTATAGTGTTAAAACTATTACAACAAGCTGATAATGACCCTGAAAAAGCACAAAGAGGCATAATTTATATTGATGAGATTGATAAAATTACCCGTAAGTCAGAAAACCCTTCAATAACCAGAGATGTATCAGGAGAAGGAGTTCAACAGGCTTTATTAAAAATTGTTGAAGGAACTATCGCAAATATACCTCCACAAGGTGGTAGAAAGCACCCAAATCAAGAGTTAATAAAAGTAGATACATCAAAAATATTATTTATTGTTGGTGGAGCTTTTGAAGGTTTAGATAAAATAATTGAACAAAGAACAGAAAAAAATACAGGTATAGGTTTTTCTGCCGATGTAAAGACTAAAGATCAAAAAGTTACCTTAACAGAACAATTTAAACGAGTTGAACCAGAAGATTTAGTCAAATTTGGCTTAATCCCTGAATTTGTTGGTAGATTACCAGTAATAGCTTCTTTAGAAGAGCTAGATGAAAAAGCACTAATGCAAATTTTAACAGAACCAAAAAATGCTCTAATTAAACAGTTTCAAAAAATGATTGAATTAGAAGGAGCTCAGTTACAGTTTAGAAAAGATGCTTTAACTGAAATAGCTAGCCTTGCCATAAAAAGAAAAACAGGGGCAAGGGGTTTAAGATCTATTTTGGAACAAACGCTGCTTGATACTATGTATGATTTGCCAAGTTCTACAGGTGTTGAAAAAGTAGTTATAAATAAAGCTGTAATTAAAGGTACTAAAAAACCAATTTTAATGTATAAAAAAGAAAAGAAAAACACTGCTTAACTAGTACCCAAGTGCATAAGTAGTTACATTATTTCCTTAAAAAGTGAGAACTTATGAATATTGAACAAATTGAATTAAAAACTAATGTATTTGTTTTAGCTCTCAGAGATGTGGTGATTTTTCCTGGAATGGTAGTTCCTTTATTTGTAGGGCGTAAAGCTTCAATTAACACCTTAAATAATGCCATGCAAAAAGATAAACAAATCTTTTTAATAACTCAAAAAGACTCTACACAAGAAGACCCTAAGCAAAAAGATTTATATAAAATAGGAGTTATGGCAAATATTTTACAAATGCTTAAATTACCAGATGGTACGGTCAAAGTATTAGTAGAGGGAGTAAAGCGTTTTGAGTTAATTGATTTTACAGAAAATCAACAATATTTAAGTGGAGATATACAAGGATTACAGGTTAAAAGTACAATTTGTAAAGATGAAAATGTATTAGTACAAGCGGTAAAAAACAAATTTCAAATATATGCTAATTTGCATAAAAAAATCCCCTCTGAAGTTCAAAAAAATGTACAAAAAATCACAGACTCCAATAAACTGGTTGATACAATTGCTGGTACATTACAGTTAAACATTGAAGCAAAACAATCTTTATTAGAAATATTAAATTTATCCGATCGGCTTGAAAATATATTAGCCACTATTAACTCTGTAATAGAAATGCAAGAATCAGAGGAAAGAATTAATAAAAAAGTAAAAAAGAAAATGGATAAAACGCAACGTAATTTTTATTTAAATACAAAATTGCAAGCAATTCATGAAGAATTAGGTGATGCTTCTGAAAGTGCAGGCAATGAAATAACTAATTTTCAAGAAAAAATAAATAAAATAGGCATGCCCGCTAGTGCAAAGAAAACAGCAGAAGAAGAATTAAATAAATTTAAACAAATGCCTCCACAAACACCAGATGCAAATATTATAAGAACCTATCTAAATTGGTTAGTTAGTGTGCCATGGAGAAAAAAAACTACTGTATCTAAAGACTTAAACAAAGCCCAAATAGTTTTAGATGAAAAACACTATGGCTTAAAAAAAGTAAAAGAAAGAATAGTAGAATATTTAGCGGTACAAAAAAGAGTTAATAAAATGAAAGGGCCTATTTTATGCTTAGTAGGTCCACCTGGGGTTGGTAAAACTAGCCTAGCACGCTCAATTGCTCAAGCAACTAACCGTAAATATATAAGAATGTCCTTAGGTGGTGTACGTGATGAGGCAGAAATTAGAGGGCATAGAAAAACATATTTAGGGGCAATGCCAGGTAGAATTATTCAAAAAATGAAAACTGCAGGAGTACGTAACCCACTTTTTTTATTAGATGAAATTGATAAAATGTCAGCCGATCATCGTGGAGATCCATCCAGTGCCTTATTAGAGGTTTTAGATCCTGAGCAAAATAAAGCATTTAATGACCATTATTTAGAAGTAGATTATGATCTATCTGATGTTATGTTTATCGCAACATCTAATACCATGGATATTCCAGAACCATTATTGGATAGAATGGAAATTATAGACTTGTCTGGTTATACCGAAAATGAAAAATTAAATATAGCTCAAAAACACTTACTACCTAAAGAAATTAAAGATCATGGTTTGAAGGATGCCGAACTAGTTATAGATGAGGCAGCTATTACCGCAATTATTCAAACTTATACGCGTGAAGCAGGTGTTAGACTTTTAAATCAAAATATAGCAAAAATATGCCGTAAATCAGTTAAAAAAATAGTTATGAAAGAACAAGTTGCTCCTATTAAAGTTTCTAAAAATGATTTACAAGAATACTTAGGTATAGAAAAGTATCGTATAGGCTTAGCTGATAAACAAAATCAAATAGGGCAGGTGTCTGGACTAGCTTGGACAAGAGTGGGGGGCGATTTGTTGCGCATTGAGGCTGTTTCTATGCCTGGTAAGGGTAAGCATAGCTCAACGGGGCAACTTGGCTCTGTGATGCAAGAATCAACACAAACAGCCATGAGTGTTATACGTTCACGTTCTAGTCAGTTAGGTTTAGATGACAAGTTTTATGAAACTAAAGATATTCACTTGCATTTTCCGGAAGGAGCTGTAAAAAAAGATGGTCCTAGTGCAGGTATTGCTATTTGTACAGCCATTGCATCAGTATTAACTGGTGTTGCCGTGAAAGCAGATGTTGCTATGACAGGTGAAATAACTTTAAGAGGGGAAGTTTTACCAATAGGTGGGTTAAAAGAGAAGTTATTAGCGGCTGCTCGTGGTGGTATAAAAACCGTATTAATTCCTTTTGAAAATATACGTGATTTAGCTGAAATTGAAGAAGAAGTGATTGCCGATTTAGATATTCATCCCGTCCAATGGATTGATGAAGTATTTAGTAAAGCATTAGAAGTAATGCCTATAGAAGTTGAAAGTAGCACAAAGTTTTTTAGGGGCGATATCAGCAAAACTTTGCCTGTAGCCACCTAAAATGTGCTTTTGTTGTAAAAAACTAAGAAAATAATATAAAATTATGTTATTTACTTGACATGATAGAAGCAACCTTGTTATAAATGGTTGTGTATTAATGTACGTATGTAAGATTGTGAGATATTTTTTTAAAAAATGGAGAGAAAATTATGAATAAGACTGAACTAGTAGCAGCTATTGCAAATGAATCAGGTTTAACAAAAGCAGATGCATCAAGAGCATTAGAAGCCACGGTATCATCAATTACAAAAGCAATGAGTACTGGAGATTCTGTTGCTATTATTGGTTTTGGTAGTTTTAAAGTTGTAGAACGTGCAGCTAGAATGGGACGTAACCCTCAAACAGGTAAAGAAATGTCAATACCAGCAGCAAAAGTTCCAAAGTTTTCTGCGGGTAAAGGTTTGAAAGAAGCTGTTAATGGAAAATAAATTTATATAGGCTATATTCAAAAAGCCAGTATTTTCTACACTGGCTTTTTTTTAAGCAAAAAATAAAACTATACTCTAATCAAACTTATCTTACAAACAGTTAGTTCAACGCAGAAAGATAGATTGTTAAATTCAGCTATTTTTTATAAAAAATTGTTTGACAACTAAACACTAGTCTATATAATACGCCACATTACTTAAATATCTATCTATAACCCTAATCCCCAGATAGAGAATTGGCATCTAGCACCAGCCCTTATTCGCTAGGCATTCACAAAAAATGCCCGCTTAACCTACGGCTACGCCTAGTTAAGCAGTTATTATTTGCAAACGCCTAGCAAACAAGGGCTAGCACTATATATCCAAGCTTTATCTGGGGGTTAGGCTATAAGTTTTTTAAGTATTGTATATTAATTGGGTGATTAGCTCAGTTGGGAGAGCATCGCCCTTACAAGGCGAGGGTCACTGGTTCGAGCCCAGTATCACCCACCATTTAATATATTCTATTAGGAGTAGTAGCTCAGTTGGTTAGAGTACCTGCCTGTCACGCAGGGTGTCGAGGGTTCGAGTCCCTTCTATTCCGCCATTCCCTTATGTAATCTTATATTATTACATACTTATCTAAAACCGCCATGCCCGCCTTTTGGTGGCATCATAGAACCCATTCCTTGTGGCATTTTACCAGCTAGACCTCTCATTAAATTTTTCATGCCTCCTTTTGATACTTTTTTCATCATTTTTTGCATTTGTGTAAATTGTTTCATCATTTTATTTATATCTTGTACTCTGGTACCTGAGCCTGCTGCAATACGTTTTTTTCTTGAGCCTTTTATTATTGTAGGGAATGCTCTTTCTTGCTTGGTCATTGAATAGATTATTGCTTCTAGGCGTTTAAAATCTTTTTCTATGACTTCATTGTTTATTTGATCTTTCATTTGAGACATGCCAGGCATTTTACCCATTAGCCCACTTACTCCACCCATGTTATTTATTTGCTGAAGTTGTTCTAAAAAGTCTGCTAAATCAAACTTACCTGTTTTTTGGATTTTTTTGGCAATTTTTTGTGCTTTTTTGTGGTCTATTTTAGTTTCAACATCTTCTATAAGAGATAATACGTCTCCCATGCCTAGAATTCTGCCAGCCATTCTGTCAGGATGAAAGGTTTCTAAAGAATCTGTTTTTTCGCCTGTCCCTATAAATTTAATTGGTTTACCAGTTATCTCTCTAATAGAAAGGGCTGCTCCGCCACGAGAGTCACCATCTGTTTTAGTTAGAATAATTCCTGTTAAAGGTAGTGCTTCATTAAATGCTTTAGCAGTATTGGCGGCATCTTGCCCTGTCATAGAGTCTACTACAAATAGGGTTTCTATTGGTTTTAGGGCTGCATGTAGGTTTTTTATTTCTGCCATCATTTGGTCGTCTATATGCATACGACCTGCTGTATCTAGTATTAAAACGTCTACAAATTGCTTTTTTGCTGCTGCGTGTGCATTTTTAGCAATTTTAATTGGGTCTTCTTTTGCATTGGAGGGGTAGAATATTGCCCCTACTTGTGTGGATAAGGTTTCTAATTGTTTTATAGCGGCTGGTCGGTAAACATCTGTAGAAACTACCATTACTTTTTTGTTTTCTTTTTCTTGTAGATGTTTTGCTAATTTAGCAACAGAGGTAGTTTTACCTGCTCCTTGTAGACCCGCTAACATTATGATGGCTGGAGGCTCTACATTAAACTTTAGTGGTTGTGCAGCTTGCCCCATTATTTCGGTTAACTGGTCTTTCACTATTTTTATAAATGCTTGCCCTGGGTTTAAACTGGTAGATACTTCTTTGCCGATGGCTCTTTCTTGTACTTTGGTTATAAAGCTTTTTATAACTGGTAATGCTACATCTGCCTCTAATAGAGATCGTCTAACATCTCTTATTGCATCTTTAATGTTGTCTTGGGTTAAACGACCTTGCCCAGTTATATTTTTAAACGTTTTAGCTAAACGTTCTGATAGATTATCAAACATATTAATTCCAATTAGATTTATAATTAAGGGTATTATACCCTAATCCCCGAATTGGCATCTAGCAAACAAGGGCTAGCACTATATATTCAATCTCTGCTCGGAGATTAGGATTATACGAAATTTATTAAAATAGTTTTAGGAATAAAATATGTTTGTCAGTACCATTGCCGCTGTTAGCTCAGGCATGCTTTACTTTTATATAACTTATATTTTGTTGAATAGATTAGCATCTAAAGACTCTACCAATAATAATTGGCCTAGAAAAAGGTTTCTTTTATATGTGTTTATGGCTGCACTATTACAATTTATTTCGCTTTCTACCACTTTAATTTATGATGATTTAATTAAGCTTGGGCTAATTACTTCTTTATCTTTAATAACTTGGTTGGCTGTTATTGCTTTATTAATAACTAATTTAAGGCAGTCTACCGAAAATTTAGGTATTTTTATATTTCCACTAGCAGGGTTAACTGCTCTTTTAAATTTTAAATATGTTGAAGTTAGTGGTATTCCTTTAGAGTTAGGAATTCATATTTTATTGTCGGTAGGTGCTTATAGCATTATGGGGTTAGCAGCTGCACAGGCTGTTTTATATGCAATACAAGAAAAAAGATTTCAACAAAAAAAATTAAATTCTCTTTTTAAGGCTTTGCCTCCATTACAAGTAATGGAATGTATAATGGTGCAGTTTATAACAATTGGTTTTGTGTTATTAACCTTATCACTGGCTAGTGGATTTTATTTCTTAGATGATTTATTTGCCCAGCATTTAGTGCATAAAACTTTTTTTGCTATTGTGGCTTGGTTTATTTATGGAACATTTCTATTTGGTAGGTACAGGTTAGGTTGGCGTGGGCAGGCAGCCGCTAAGTTTATTATTGGGGCTTATTTACTGTTATTATTAAGTTACGTGGGTACTGAAATAGTTATAATGAATTTAAGGTGATTCCATGAAAACTGCCAAAAATGAATATTTAACTAATATAAATTTACATTTTTAGACTTTATTTGACGATTTTCAGGGCTTCTTTAAATTACAACTCTAAAAAGCTTTTTAGCCTTTCTGCCCTGCTTGGGTGTCTTAATTTACGTAGTGCTTTCGCTTCAATTTGGCGTATTCTTTCACGAGTAACGTCAAATTGCTTACCTACTTCTTCTAGAGTATGGTCGGTATTCATGCCTAACCCAAACCTCATACGTAACACTTTAGACTCCCTTAATGTTAAAGTGCCTAACATGTCTTTTACGGTTTCGCCCATACCTTCAAAGTCTGCCGCATCTTGTGGTGATAGTATATTACTGTCTTCAATAAAATCTCCTAAAGATGAGTCATCATCATCGCCTACAGGGGTTTCCATAGATATAGGTTCTTTAGCTATTTTCATGACTTTACGAACTTTATCTTCTGGCATTTCCATCTCTACAGCTAGTTCTTCTGGGGTTGGCTCTCTGCCCATTTTTTGTAATAATTGGCGTTGAATTCTATTTAATTTATTAATGGTTTCAATCATATGCACAGGTATTCGAATGGTTCTTGCTTGGTCGGCAATAGAGCGAGTTATAGCTTGTCTTATCCACCAAGTGGCATAGGTAGAAAATTTGTAACCACGACGATATTCAAACTTTTCTACTGCTTTCATTAGTCCTATATTACCTTCTTGAATTAGGTCTAAAAACTGTAAGCCTCTGTTGGTATATTTTTTTGCTATAGATATTACTAGCCTTAGGTTTGCCTCTATCATTTGACGTTTAGCTATCTTTGCTTCTCTTTCTGCTTTAGTTAAAGATTTATAGGTACCTTTAAACAATTTGATTGGCATTTTTTCTGATCTTTCTATCATTACTAAACGCTTTTGGGCTCTTTTAACCCCTTGCCTAACTTCTTCTAATTGTTGTTTTTTTGCAGGAAAATCTTTTATTAAATCGTCAACTAAATCATAATTTGTTTCAAAACCTACAAAAGCTTTTATAAAAGCTGGGCGAGGGATTTTAGCTTGACGCATTATTAAATTTATAATATATCCTTCTTGCTCTTTAATATTAGCAGATTTAGCTTTTATAGCTTTAACCATTTTTATAATAAAAACCGGTGATAGCTTAGCTCCTTTAAATAGTTCTACAATTTCATCACGCTTTTTAATTGATTTAGCATCTAAACAACCATGCTTTATTTCTGTTTTTAATGTCGCGTCATTTAATTTAGATAGAGTTTTAAGAAATTTTTCTAAGGCTACAGGGTTAATACCATCTTCTTTGGGCTCTTGATTATCTGAATCTGGAGATAGTTCTTCAATAGGTATATCAATTAAATCAAAAGGACGATAAAAACCTTGTAATAAAACGGCTACCTTTCCTTCGCCTTTTTTCACTTTTTCAAAACCATCCAAAAATTGTATAGCAACCTTTGGGTATCTATTAACTGCACATAATATATTGCGTAAACCGTATTCTATTCTTTTGGCAATATCAACTTCTTCTATACGGGTTAATAACTCTACTGAACCCATTTCTCTCATATACATTCTTACAGGGTCGGTGGTTCTGCCAAATTCTGAATCTACTTCTGCTAAGGCTACAATTGCTGCTTCTGCGGCAACTCCGTCAAACACAAGCCCTTCACCGGTAATTAACTCGTCTTCATCTGGTGCAGAATCAAATAATTGTATCCCAAAGTCTTTAAGGATAGTTATAACTTGTCCTAATTGGTCTTCATCTATATCATCGGGTAAAACATCATTTATATCAGAAAAAGTAAGGTATCCTAAATCTTTAGCGCGTTCTATTAAATCTGTTAGCTGTTGTTTTCTTTCGACTTTTGTCATAACTTTTCCAATTGTATGGTTTTTTAGATATTAGTAGGATTAGGGTAAAACTGTAGAATTAATATAGGCATTAAATAATAATTCAAGTTTAAATGCCTATTTTTAATTTAATATTTTTTTTATTTTCTTCTTCGGTTAATGTGTTTAATATTTGTACAATAATGCCATCAAACTGTGCTTCAAGAAACTTATCATCATCTTTTAATAAAATAAGCTCAATATTTTTAATAATTTGTTGTTGATTAGATTCTGTTAACCAAATAATTAAATTATCTATTAAAAAACCATTTTCAGTTAATGTTTGAATACAGCGTTCTAAAAAATTAAACTCTGAACTTAATGAGTTTTTTAAATTAGCTAAAAAATCATCTTCAAACACCCCTACCCATGCAGGTCGTTTAAAAATAATTGCTAACAATTGCACAACTATATTGGTAGGTTTTAATATTAGGGGTTTATTGCTATGTGCCTTAATTTGCTTGGTTGAAGCTACCCTTATTTGTAATATTTGCCCTAAACGCCACACAGGTAGCTCGACAATTTGTGCTAAAACTTTAGTGAGCAGGTCGGGCATAGCCTCTTTTGCACTTACTATATAAGGTTTTGCTATAGATATTAATTGCTGCTGCCCTTCAATTGATGATATAGGGGACTTTATTTTTGCTTGTAAGCCTGTAAATAAAAACTCTGAAATGCTCATAGATGATTTTACTCTACGACTAAAACCTTGGTTACCTTCTTTTCTAATCGTAGAATCAGGGTCTTCACCTTCATCTAAAAATAAAAATCTAACTGCTCTAGTTTCAGTTAGTAGGGGTAAAGATAACTCTAAGGCTTTCCACGCTGCTTTTTTACCTGCGTTATCACCATCAAAACAAAATACTATTTCATCAACCTGCCTAAATAAAACTTCTAAATGTTCTATAGTTACGGCAGTACCTAATGTTGCTACGGCATTTTTAACCCCAAATTGTGCTAAGGCAACTACATCCATGTAACCTTCAACTACAATTATATGATTACTTCTATCTTTTGCCATACGCATTTCATATAAGCCATACAAGGTATAACTTTTATGAAAAATAACGGTTTCTGGGGAGTTTAAATATTTTGGTTG
Source organism: uncultured Piscirickettsiaceae bacterium (assembly GCA_964549645.1). Classification (GTDB taxonomy): domain Bacteria; phylum Pseudomonadota; class Gammaproteobacteria; order Thiomicrospirales; family Thiomicrospiraceae; genus Hydrogenovibrio. Next base: position 19,142 of record CAZJWQ010000008.1, read on the forward strand.
TTGTTCAGAGCAAAGCACTCTACCACCAAAAGCTACTACTCTGCCGCGTACGTCCCTAATAGGAAACATAACCCTATCTCTAAAACGATTATAAAAAATTCCATTATCATTTTTGCCAAACATACCTGCATCAAACAACAGCTCTTTTAACTGTTTATTGGCACTTAAACCTTGCTCTAAGCTAATATCTTTAGGAGCATAGCCTATATAGAATTGTTTAGCTATTTCAGCAGATAAGCCTCTTTGTTTTAAATAAGTTTTAACGCTTGTTGCATTAACATGAGTTTTAAGTTGTTGACGATAGTATTTAGCGACCATTAAGGTAACGTCGTACAAGTCTATTTGCTGTTGTTGCTGTGCTTGTTGTTGTTGAGTTATTTTCTCTCTGGGGACTTCTACACCATTGTAGGCAGCTAATTGAGTTATTGCATCTATAAAAGAGAGACCTTCATATTCCATTAAAAACTTAAGGGCATCTCCACTAGCCCCACAACCAAAACAATGATAAAACTGTTTATGCGGAACTACGTTAAATGATGGAGTTTTTTCATTATGAAAAGGGCAACATGCTTTGTAATTAACACCTGCTTTTTTTAATGGCACGCGCTGATTAATAAGTTGTACGATATCTGATCTAGCTAATAAGTCATCAATAAAAGAACGGGGGATACTGCCTTTTTGCTCTTTCATTTACAAATACCTTAACGAAAAAAACCCACTAGCATTAAACCCTAATCCGCAAATAGAGAATTGGCATCTAGCACCAGCCCTTATTCGCTAGGCATTCACAAAAAATGCCCGCTTAACCGATGGGTTAAGCTAAGATTTTTTGCAAACACCTAGCAAACAAGGGCTAGCACTATATATCCAATCTCTATCTGCGGATTAGGGTT
>CAZJWQ010000009.1:0-19732 GCA_964549645.1 uncultured Piscirickettsiaceae bacterium
TGAGAGGTTATAATTCATTTAAATCTCGAGTTAAGTTAGAATATAATTATTTAAGGAACCCCTGAATAATTAAGGTAAGAATTAGGTTGAGATAAAATTGTTCTAATTTGCTCTGAAATGAGGCGTAATAGCTAGCTATTGCAACGAATTGAAGAGTAAATTAGAACAATTTTAGCCAACATAAAATTATCTTAGTTATTCAGGGGTTCCTTAAGACAAATGATAAGGTAAATATCATGGATATTAAAAACATTGCAAGTAATTTAAATATTAGGGCAATAGAAAACCAACCACAAACAACAAAAAATAATGAAACATTGGCGGGTTCTGCACAAAGTACTGGAGATAAAGTTACTATATCTTCATCAGTACAAAATTTAGAGCAGCAGGCAAAAATAAGTGTGGCTGATAATTCTGTTCGTATAGATGAAATTAAGCATGTTATTAAGGATGGTAGCTATCAAGTTAATGCTGAAAAAGTTGCAACTAGTTTAATTGCAAATGAATTGTTGTTAGCAGGAGCTTAGGTTTTAAATGGAACAAGTAGCTACTGATCAAAATATTTACCAAAATGGCAATAAGCTACTTGACTTACTTAATGAGTTTGAGGATGTTTTAAATAAAGAGTTTGCAGCTTTGAAATCTGCTGATGCAAGTTTAATTATAAATGTAACCACATCTAAAAAAATAATAGCCGAAAATATTGAACAGGTATTTAAAGAGCTTGCTGAAAATAATTTTACCGATAAAGATTTTTCAGTAAAAGGCTTTATACAGCAAAAAGATTTTACAAATTTCCCTATAGAATTACAGCAGTTATTTAAAAACATATCCTTAAAAACCAAGCTATGCCATGATCAAAATATTGCTAATGGAGCTTCTATCCAATCTTTAAAAAATTTAAATGATATGTTTTTGCAAATTATTAAAGGTGAAGACTCTAAAAGTAAAACCTATACTTCTTTTGGTTCTTCTACCAAAGGTACGGTTACATCTAAGCCTATTGGTAAAGCTTGATTAGAATTAAATGTTTCTTAATTGGCTCGGATTATGCTTTAATATCAGTAATTAATAAAATATCAAGAATTTAATAAATATGACATATAGAAATAACCGTTCTTTTTTTAGAATAAACGCCATGATTCAATGTGGCTATAGAATATTATCTGCTGAAGAAGCTCGTAATAAACAAATTCCTAATGCTATAGATGCTGCTTATATGGAGAAGTATTTTTTAGAAAACTTTAATGAATTAGATGAGCAAATAAAAAAAATAGTAGTAACCATCGGGCAGAAAAGTGACTTGTTAGCTAAAGCTCTAGCAGCTTTAAATGGTAAAATTAATTTTATAGTACAAACAGTTAATGTTAAACAATTGGCGCAAACTGTACCTTTACGCATGGTTAATATAAGTGCAGGAGGCATACAGTTTAAAATTAATCAAAAAGTTTCACAAGATAATAAGATAGAAGTATTAATGCAATTATCTAGTACAGAAGATCCAATTATATCAATTTGCGATATAGTAAACAGCTCTTCTGAGAGAGACGGTAGTACCTTGGCATCATTAAAGTATAACAATTTGTCTGAAAATGATATTAGAAAAATAATTTATTTTATTCAAAATAAAGAAATAGAGTACGCCAATCAACAAAAAGGCGAGGATAGGAGAGTTTTTCCTTAAGATTTTTATAAGTAAGCCGATTAATAAAGAAATAACTTTTATTTAGGGGCTTCTTTAAAAAGTAATCATGCAACGCCCGTGTTGTTAAGAGAGGAACGGATGAGCGTAAATAGTATTGGTAATAGTATATTAAACTCTATGGGAGCAAATAGGTTTGATGTATCTAAAATGTCTACAACTTTAGCAGAGGCTGATGTAGCTTCAGTGCGTTCTAATTTAGAGCGAACAGAAACAAGCTTTAGTAATAGGCTAACAGGTTTTGATACTTTAGAGTTTGCCTTTAATGCTTTTAAAGAACAAATGTCTGGGTTGGCAGATATTGCCGGTTCTCAAAAAAGAACAGCTAACTCTTCTGATCCCAATGTTATTAGTGCAACTATTAATGGTCAAGCTAGCAGTGGTACTTATCAAGTACAAGTACAAAGTTTAGCATCATCTCATACTTTAGCCACACAAGCAGAATTCCCCTCTACTAGTAGTATAGTTGGAGAAGGAAGTTTAAGTTTTAATGTGGGTGGAGCAGTTTCTACAATTACCATTGATGCTACTAATAATTCCTTAACAGGTATTCAAAATACTGTTAATAATGCAAATATAGGGATTAATGCAACAATAATTAATGTAGGCACTGGACATAAACTAATGTTTTCAGCACTAAATTCTGGAGCTGCACATACTATAAGTGTATCTGTTACTAATGATGCCGATGCTAATAATACGGATGCATTAGGTCTTTCTCGCTTAGCTAGTAATAATATGATGGAAACTGTTGTAGCTAGTGATGCACGCCTGATTATAAACGGACTGTCTGTGACTAGTTCTAGTAATAATATTGAAGGAGTTATTGCCGGAGTTACATTAAACTTAAGATCAAGCGATGCAGGTAATATTAAAACTATTGATATAGCAAGAGATACTACAAATTTACAGACAGGAGTTAAAGATTTCGTTGAATTATTTAACGCTTTAAACTCAATTATTAGTGATTTAGGAGCTCATACTGTTCCTAAAGATGCTAAAGAAGATGCAGTAACAGGATTTTTAAGCGGAGATTCTACTTTGCGTACTGTCAATAGTGCCATTCGTGAAGTAATGATGGCAACAGTTCCAGGGTTAACAGGGTCGGTACAATTTTTAGCAGACATTGGTATAACTACCCAACTTGATGGTACGCTAGGGCTTGATGAAACTAAGTTAAATGCCGCTTTAGCTACTAATCCAGAAGCGGTTGGTAAATTATTTGCTGCTAATGCAGTTGCCTCGGATAATTTAGTTTCTTTTAAAGGCTCAACTGCAAATACAGTTGAAGGCAGTTTTAATTTACAAGTTAGTGTAATTGCATCTAAAGCATCTATAACTGGAGCAGCAGTTGCAGGCACAGGTATTACCATTGATAATACTAATAACACCTTTAAAATTAGGGTTGATGGAGCAGAGTCTTTAAACTTAGTGCTTAATTCAGGTGCCTATACTAAAACCGCTTTGGCACAAGAAATAGCAAGGGTTATTAATAACGACACTAATATATCAGCTGCAGGTAGGGTCTCTGTTGAATATAATCCTGCAAATTCTTCATTTATGCTTGTTTCTGAAAAATATGGTAGCTCCTCAAAGCTTGAATTAATATCTGGTAATTTTTTAACCTCTGCTGTAGCAGGCTTAGGGGTTAGTGCAGAAACAACAGGGCAAGATGTACAAGGTTTTTTACAAAACTCTGTAGGAGACTCTTTTGGTTTTGTTGGAAGTGGACAAAATGTCATAATAAATTCTATCCTTAGTGGAGCACCAAGAGGCTTAGAATTTGCTGTAGCAGGTGGTATTACAGGTGATAGAGGTACAATAGAATTTAATCGTGGTTATGCAGATAAATTAGGGCATATTTTTACCCAGTTTTTAGATAAAGATAATGGTCTTATTGGCTCTAGGGTGTCAAACATTTCTGATAGGTTGGCTGAAATTGATAAACAAAAAGATAAAGTAGATCTACGTTTTGAAGCCTTAGAAATGAAATATCGCTTACAGTTTGGTGCATTACAAGCAATGCTGTCACACATGGATGCAACAAGAGAATCTTTAGCAGCTTCTTTGGCAATACGTACTGAGCGATAACCTGTTGCAATGGTATAAGTGAACAAATAGTTAAAAAAAAGGAATTATAATGAATGCAATTATGAGACAAAAAGTTTTAAATCAATATCAGCAAACATCGGTTGAAACTAATATGGAAAATGCTACACCATATAAGTTAATAAGCATGTTGTATGATGGGGCTGTAGATAATTTATTTTTAGTTAAAGGTGCCATACAACGTAAAGACTTTGAATTAAAATCTCAAAAAATGAATAAAGTTATATTAATTATTGATACTTTAAGTGCTAACTTAGATATGAAAGAAGGTGGTGAAGTCGCAGATAATTTAGAATCTCTTTACGAATATATAAATCGTAAATTATTAGAAGCCAGTGCCGCAAATGATTTACATATTTTAGATGAGGTTATAGATTTAATTAAAGAACTACGTGATGGATGGTCTTTAATTCCTAATGATTTTAAAAAAGCTTCTAAAAATCAACTTAATAGCATTAAAAAGTTTTAATTTTTAGCATGGATATTAAATTAATACAATGTTTAACTAATTCTAAGTTACTTCTTCTGTATGCCGAAAACTCTAATTGGCAACAGTTTGAAAACTTACAACCTATTTGGGCACAAGAGATTGATAATTATTTGGCAGCAGGTCTTAATAATATTAATTCAGAAAAAGTGGCTCTTTCTATAGAGTCTTTGATTTATGATATAGATAAGATACAACATTTAATTAAACTACAAATGTCTAAAGTTGAAATAGACTTTTCTGCAAATCTTAAAGCAAACAAAGCTCTGCAAACCTATCTTATATAGTTTTTTACCTATATCTCCCTAAAAAAACGTCAATTTTTTGACATCTGCTTTAAAAACCTATATAAAGGTATCTGTAGGAAGCACTTAACAACTAACTTGAATTCTGGCAACGCCAAGCTTTACACACCTAGGTAACATTTTGCAAGAATAGCTAGCTATTACCTGCAATACATGTCTAGAATTGACTAGCTAGAAGACACACAGAATTTCAAGTTAGTTGTTAAGTGCTTCCTATATATTAATAATTCAAGAGTTTGTTTAAATTTTATGAACGAATATTTACTATCCAGTCTTGTTGGTAATAGTCCTGCTATGCAACAAGTTAAAAAATTAATTATGCAAGTAGCCACAACAAATGCTACAGTAATTTTATTAGGAGAATCAGGTACAGGAAAAGAAGTAGTTGCCAAATGTTTGCATGCTCTTTCAAAACGTTGTAACAACCTATTCGTACCAATTAATTGTGGAGCTATCCCTACTGAATTATTAGAATCGGAATTATTTGGGCATGAAAAAGGAGCTTTTACTGGGGCAATATCTGCTAGAAAAGGCAGATTTGAAATGGCAGAAAAAGGTACTATTTTTTTAGATGAAATTGGAGATATGCCTTTAGCTATGCAGGTTAAGTTATTAAGAGTGTTGCAAGAACGAACTTATGAAAGAGTTGGTGGAGCGAGCAGTTTTAGTTGTGATGTTAGGGTTATTGCAGCAACTCACAGAAATTTAGAAGATAACATTGCTGATGGTAGCTTTAGAGAAGATTTATTTTATAGATTAAATGTATTTCCTATCGAAATACCACCATTAAAACAACGAATAGAAGACATAGTTGAATTATTAGACTTTATGTTTAATAAAATTAAAGAAAATAATCGTAAAACCCCAATATTATCAGAAAAAGTTATTATTGCATTGCAACATTATCATTGGCCTGGTAATGTGAGGGAATTAGAAAATTTAGTAGAAAGATTATCAATATTGTTTCCTGGATTAAAAGTATCTTACCAAGACTTACCGATTAAATATCAAGTAACAATACCTGATGATGCGGTATTATTAACTGTTGATAGTAGTATTGATTTTAGTATAAATAATACAATTAATGACAAGCCAGCTAATAAGTCAAATGCAATAGAAAAAAATATCAATGAAAAAATTATAAGTGAAGAAATTATAAATAAAGAAGTTCCAAATTTAAATAAAGAAGGTTTGGGTCTTAAATCTTATTTAATTGAGGTTGAAGTACAATTGATTCAAAAAGCCCTGGTACAAACAGGGGGTAATGTCTCACAAGCAGCTAAGCTTTTACAAACTAATAGAACAACATTAGTTGAAAAAATTAAAAAATTTAACTTAACTTAAAAGTTTATTTATGACCAAAATTACTAAATTAGAACAAAATAGATTAGCCGAGCTAGAAGAAGCTTTTAATTTATTTAACCAAACATCAATGCAATTAACATTTGCTTATGAAGCACTACAAAATCAAGTAGAAGACTTAAAGCAACAGTTAAAAATAACTAATTTAGAAAAGCAGAAAGTAGATGAAAGATTAGAAAAGCTTTTAAATATATTACCAGCAGGAGTTATCGTTTTAAATTTAGATAGTATTATTGTTGATATGAACCCTGTGGCAGAAGATATTTTAGGTAAAGATGCTAAATTTAGAAGCTGGAAAGATGTTGTCAGTAGTGCATTTTTAACCAATACTGATGCAGGAACTTACTTTACGCATGATCAAAAAGCCTACCAAATTTCAAAAGCACCCTTGTTATTTGCAACAACAAAGGATAATTCATCTGCATATGGAGAAATATTAATAATTCAAGATATAACAGATGCACGAAATTTACAACAACATATTGATAGACACCAAAGATTAAACTCTTTAGGAGAAATGACCGCATCTTTAGCCCATCAAATAAGAACCCCATTAGCATCAGCTTTACTGTATGTTTCTCAATTAGATTTTGATACTTTGGATAAAGCTAAAAGAACAAAATTTGTAAATAAATCGGTAAATAGTTTAAGGCATTTAGAGAATTTAGTTAAAGATATGTTGCAATATGCTAAAGGAGGTAAGTCATTTAATAAACCAATAATAGTTGGCGATTTAATTAAATTATTACTACAGTCTGTTGAAAGTAGAATAACAGATTCTGCTAGCTGTATTAAGATTTTACCCTATGATACTAATTTAGTTATAATTGGTGATATAGATGCATTATTAACATCTTTACAAAATTTAATAATTAATGCTATTGATATAGTTGTTGTTAAGGCAAACATTACTGTTGAAATAATTATTATTAATACAGAGCCTAAAAAAATTGATTTTAATATTACTGATAAAGGTCCTGGTTTATCTGCTGAAATAATACCTAAAATTTATGAACCTTTTTATACTAAAAGGGCTCAAGGTACAGGTTTAGGTTTAGCAGTAGTTAGAGCTGTAGCTGAAGCACACGATGGTGATACTTGGGTAACAAGTATCGAAGGCGAAGGTGCTACTTTTACTTTAAGATTGCCTTTGTATGAACCTAAGGAAGTTAAGTGAGGAGGTTAAGTGAATAGTGCTAAAATACTAATTGTAGAAGATGATCAAGAGTTACAAGAAGCACTTGTTGATACTTTAGAGTTAAATGGCTTTGATGTGGTAGCGGTTAGTTCTGCTGATGATGCTTTAGTAGCCTTAGATGATGAAATAGCTATGGTGTTTAGTGATATAAGAATGGATGGTAGTATGGATGGTTACGAATTAATGAAAAGAATTCGTGCCATTAAACCCTATTTACCTATTGTTTTAATGACCGCTTATGGCACAGTAGAACAAGCAGTTGAAGCAATAAAGCTTGGTGCCGTTGACTATATATTAAAACCTTTTGAAGCTAGTGTATTAGTAGAGAAATCTAAAACATATTTTTATAGAGATGCATCAATAGAAGACGATTTTGTGGTTGCTGAGCCATTAATGATTCAGTTAAAAACTATGGCAAAAAAAGTAGCCAATAGCAATGCTACCATTATGATATCTGGAGAGAGTGGCACAGGTAAAGAGGTTTTAGCAAGATTTATACATAAAAGTTCTGCCCGTAGTAAAGGGCCTTTTATAGCAATTAATTGTGCAGCCATCCCTGATAACATGCTAGAGGCAACTCTATTTGGTTATGAAAAAGGTGCTTTTACAGGAGCCTTAAAAGCTATGCCAGGCAAATTTGAACAAGCACAAACCGGTACAATTTTTCTAGATGAGATTGGTGAATTAAAAATTGACTTACAAGTAAAAATATTAAGAGTTTTACAAGAGTTAGAAGTAGAAAGAATTGGTAGCGTTAAGTCGATTAAATTAGATGTAAGAATATTAAGTGCATCTAATATTGATATGAAACGAGCTATAGATGAAGGTAGTTTTAGAGAAGACTTATTTTATCGTTTAAATGTTTTCCCAATCAAATTACCACCTTTAAGAGAAAGAAAAAAAGATATAGTGACCATTGCAGAAAGATTATTACAAAGGCATTGTGATAATAACCGAGTTGAACCGATGATATCAGCCCCTGCTATGAAAAAATTATTAGAGCATGCTTGGCCAGGAAATATAAGAGAACTAGATAATGTTATCCAAAGAGCCTTAGTAATGATGTCAGGAGATACTATTCAGGCTGTAGATATTATTATTGATGCAGAGGTTTTGCCAATATTAAATACAGATAAAATAGATAGATTACAATCAAAACAAATTTTTAGTAAAAGTAGCTCTAATGGGTTGGACTTAAAAGAAAGAGAAATGCAAATAATTTTAAATACTTTAAAAAATAATAAAGGGCATAGGCAAAATACAGCAAAAGAGTTAAATATAAGTCCGAGAACGTTACGTTATAAACTGGCTAAATTTAAAGATTTAGGGGTTGAAGTATCTTAATTATTTTTAAAAAGGTGTTTTTGTCAGTTTTTTGACAAAAAATTGAATAAATATTGGCATGTAGATTGCTTAAATGGATTAATATATGCATTAAGTTTATGTTTTAATAAAGTTAAGAGCATAATTAAATGTTAGAAAACAGGTGTTAAATGGCAAATGATATAGATACACAAGGTTTAATGTTGCAAATGCGTGCTTTAGCCGCAGAAGCCGCCTCTAAACCACCGCCTATTGGAAAAGTAGAAACGGGTGTGGAAAAAACACAAACTTTTGCTAATTTTCTAACAAACTCTATTAATTCAGTAGCTGCAGAACAAACTAAATCTAGAGAAATGAGAACTGCTTTTGAAAAAGGTAAAGATATCGCATTAACTGATGTTATGTTACAAGCACAACAAGCAAGTTTATCATTTCAAGCAATGTCTCAAGTTAGAAATAAGTTAGTGGAAGCTTATAAAAGTATTAGAAATATGCCAATTTAACCCTAATCCGCAGATAGGGATTGGATATATAGTGCTAGCCCTTGTTTGCTAGGCGTTTGCAAAAAATCTTAGCTTGACCCATAGGTTAAGCGGGCATTTTTTGTGAATGCCTAGCGAATAAGGGTTGGTGCTAGATGCCAATTCTCTATTTGAGGATTAGGGTTTAAAGGCAATAAAAAGGTTATAAGTTAATGTCAAGTAATTCATCAATTAATCCAAATATGGGGGGGCAAGTCTCCTCATCTGATTCTCCTTTTGTACAAAATTTAACTAGCTTATCAGTTGCCAAACAAGTCGGTTTAGTGATTGCTCTCGCAGCCACTTTATCTTTAGCCGTAGGTATTGCTCTATGGTCACAAGCTGCTAATTATTCCTTATTGTTTGGTAGCATGAATGCCCAAGATATGTCAGAAGTAGTACAAACATTAGAGCAAGAAAGAGTTCCTTTTCAAATTGACCCTCAATCAGGGGCTATTTTAGTACCTGATGCTACTGTACATGCTTTAAGATTAAAATTGGCAGCTTTGGGTTTTCCACGCCAAGCTGCTACAGGATATCAGTTATTAGACATAGAGCAAGGGTTTGGTATTTCTCAATTTAGAGAAACAACTAGGTTCCATCGGGCATTAGAAGGAGAATTAGCTAAATCAGTTAGTAGTTTAAATGCAGTTAAATCAGCAAGAGTAATGTTAGGCTTACCTAAACGTTCTGTTTTTGTGCGTAAAATACAAGAACCAACTGCATCTGTAGTTTTACAATTATACCCTGGTAGGGGGCTTGATGACGGGCAGGTAAATGCAATAGTTTATTTAGTCTCTGCCAGCATTCCTAATATGAAACCAAACAGTGTTACTGTTGTAGATCAGCATGGTAATTTATTAACTTCAGATAGCAATGTAGGGGGTTTGTCGGGTAGTTTAAGGCAGCTAGATCATGTTAGAGAAATTGAAAATACTCTTTCACGCAGAATAGTACAACTACTTTCTCCAATAGTTGGGGGCGAACATAGAATTAGAGCACAGGTAACTGCAGAATTAGACTTTACTCAACAAGAACAAACTAGAGAAAATTTTGACCCTAATCCTGAAGCTATTCGCTCAGAACAAAAACTTAACGAAATTAATCGTAGAGCTGGGCCTATGGGTATCCCAGGGGCTTTAACTAACCAGCCACCACGAGCAGGCTTAGCCCCTGAAGAAGGCTTTAACCCTGAAAATGATCCAAATATGCAAAGCTCTAAAGCAACAGTAACCAGAAATTTTGAACTAGATAGAACCATTTCTCATATTAAAAATTCTGTAGGGAATATAGTAAGAATTTCAGTAGCTGTGGTAATTGATGATAAATTGTTTATTGATGAAGCAGGGGTTGAGCAAAGAATTGCTATAACAGAAGAAGAGTTAATAAAATACAGAAAACTAATCTCAGATACAGTAGGTTTAGATGAAAGCCGTGGAGATTCTTTAAGTATAGTTAATGCTGCATTTATTACTGCACCAGAAACTTTATTTATAGAGCCTGATTTTTGGGAAGAAGCTTGGTTTTTAGATTTAGTAAAACAAGTAGGAGCGGGCTTGTTAATTTTAATTCTTCTTCTTGTTGTTATACGTCCAATGTTAAGAGATTTAGGTAAACGAGAAGATACTTCTTTAGGTTACCCACAAAATATAGCTACAGAAGATGATTCTCTTGAAAATACTGATGAAATATCTAAAGCTCTTGATAAAATGAATAAAGAAGTTCAAGAACAAACTGCAGAATCTGTAAAACCAGAATATGATTCAGCAGAATATAAAGAGCTAGTTGAAAAAGTAAGGTCGATTGTGGCAGCCGAACCAAAACTTGCTGCACATATTATGAAGCAATGGATTAACTAATGGCAAATTCAAGAGTTGAAGAAGTTCAAGAAGAGGAAGAAATAAGTGGTTTACAAAAAGCATCTATTTTATTATTAGCTATAGGTAAAGATACAGCATCTAAAGCTTTAACACACCTTAACCCTCGTGAAGTGCAGCAAATAGGTAATGCTATGACTGACGTTAGCGATGTTACCCATAAAAACATTACATCAGTTATGCACGACTTTTTGTTAGAGCTTGGTGATGATGCATTGGGAGTTAATCCTTCTGAATATGCCCAATCTTTAATGCTAGATGCTTTAGGAGAGGGAGGGGGTGGCTTGATGGACGCCGCTATGCTTGGAGACCAAGTTAAAGGTTTAGAAGCATTAAAATGGATGCATCCCACTACTATTTCTAATATGCTTAAAAATGAACACCCACAAGTAACTGCAATAGTATTATCATATTTTGATGCTGATTTATCTGCAGAAATACTGGCAGGCTTACCAGAAAGATTTCAATCTGAAATAGTTTATCGTATAGCCACCCTTACTACCATTCAACCAAGAGCATTATTTGATTTAAATTCAGTATTACAACATTCTGCTAGCGATGGAGAAGGCGGTAAACTTGCAACTATTGGTGGCGAAAAGAAAGCCGCAGAGATTTTAAATTTAGTTGGTGGAGGCGTTGATTCTAAAGTGCTAGATGATATAGCTATTGAACATGACGATATTAGTAAGTCTATCCAAGATAAAATGTTTGTATTTGAAGATATTAGTGCAATTGAGCCAAGAAGTATTCAAACTATATTAGGTGAAGTCTCGGCAGAGATACTAAAAGTTGCTCTAAAAGGTGCTGATAAATCTATGATTGATTTATTCTTAGGTAATATGTCAAAACGTCAAGCAGCAATGTTAAAAGAAGAGCTTGAATTAAGTGGGCCAGTGAAGCTTAGTGATGTTGAAGATGCTCAAAGATCTATTATTCAAACTGTACGTCGTTTAGCCGATGAAGAAAAAATTATGATGCCAGGTGGAGCAGAGGAGTTTGTTTAAAGTATGACTATTTTAAAAGGCTCTAGTGCAAATGTTGAAAATTCATCTATTGAAGCATGGCAATTAAACAATTTTGAACAAGCAGAAAATAAAAGTAAGCAAGACAATACTTTTACACCATTAAGAAAAGATGTTAAAGAGCAGGCTCAAGAATATGCAACCTTAATTAAAAAAAAAGCTTACGAAGAAGCCTATAAAAAAGGTAGTGATGAAGGCTTTAAGCAAGGTTTACAAATAGGAAAGCTAGAAGGTAAAAAACAAATATCTACAGAAACAATTGCAGCTTTGCAGCCTAAAGTTGCATCCTTACAAAATTTAATCGAATCTATGCACAACCCGTACCAACAAATTTCAGAAGAAATGTTTTTAAACTTAGTAAACATGGTTACAGAAATATCATCTCAAGTTATTAAACAAGAAATAAATGATAATTCAGAATGGATTACTAGCGTATTAAAAAATGCGCTAGTAAAACTACCATCAGAAACTGAAAACATAGTAGTTTCTTTAAACCCTATTGATATGCAAGTAATTGAACAATATGCAGATAAAAATAAAAAAAAATGGCAACTAATTGCTGATGAAACTCTTACTATTGGTACTTGTAAAATAAAACAAAACTCTTCATCCTTAGTTGATGATTGGAAGATAAGACTAGTAGATATTATGGAGCAAACACAACAGGCATCAAAAAATATTATAAAAAATTCCGCTCCTCAAGCCTAATTTTAAACTTATATGACACAATATCTTTTAAACAAGCTTTTAGCCCCAAAGATTAAAGAGCTTAGCCAGCAAATACCTAATGCCATAGAAGAACAACTAGAAGGGCGCTTAGTAAGAATGGTCGGCATGGCTCTTGAAGTAGTTGGTATTTATGCACCAATCGGTTCTAAATGTGAAATACACTCAACTATCCAAGGAGTAATTGAAGCAGAGGTTGTTGGTTTTCATGATGATAAACTTTTTCTTATGCCTATTGGTAATGTCTATGGTTTAGAGCCAAATGCCAAAGTAGTAGCAGTTGCAGGTGGTATACAAATTAATGTTGGCTTTGCTTTATTAGGCAGAGTGTTAGATGGTGCTGGAATGCCTTTAGATGGTAAACCAATGCCTCTTTGTGAAGAAAAAATATCATTACACGGTAAAAAAATAAACCCACTTTCAAGAACCCCAATAACCAAAGCACTTGATGTAGGCATCAAATCAATTAATGCATTACTAACTATTGGAGAAGGGCAAAGAGTAGGTCTAATGGCAGGTACAGGAGTAGGTAAAAGTGTATTGCTAGGCATGATAACTCGTTATACAGAAGCCGAAATAGTAATTGTTGGGTTAATTGGCGAACGTGGCAGAGAAGTTAATGACTTTGTACTAAACAATTTAGGCGAAGAAGGTTTAAAACGAGCAGTAGTAGTAGCAACACCAGCCGATGATCCACCCTTAATGAGATTACACGGGGCAATGTTAGCTACCGCCATAGCCGAGTTTTTTAGAGATAAAGGTAAAAAAGTTCTATTACTGATGGACTCTTTAACCAGATTTGCCCAAGCACAAAGAGAAATTGCCTTAGCTGTTGGTGAGCCACCAGCCAGCAAAGGCTACCCACCATCTGTATTTGCCAAAATACCTCAACTAGTAGAAAGAGCAGGTAACGGGGTTAAAGGAGGCGGCTCTATTACCGCAATCTATACAGTTTTAGCCGAGGCTGATGATCAAGCTGACCCAGTAGTAGATGCCGCCAGAGGAGTATTAGATGGGCATATACTACTTTCTAGAGAAATTGCAGAATCGGGACGTTACCCTGCTATAGATGTTGAAGCATCAATTAGCAGAGTAATGGTAGATATTGTCGATGCCAACCAATTAAAACTTGCGGTTAGGTTTAAGCAAATATATTCCACTTACCAAAAAAATATAGACCTAATAAGTGTAGGAGCATACCAGCAAGGAGCAGATCAAAATATAGACTATGCTATTGAAAAGTACCCCTTATTAAATAACTTTTTAAAACAAGGGATAGAGCAAAAATTTAGTTTAGAAGAAAGTGCTTCATCCCTAGCCTTTGTAGTGTCTTAACTAGCAGTAATTTATGAAGAAACGACTAGCAAGAATAGCCAAAATTGTAGAACTATCACGCTTAGAACTAGATGTAGCAGTTAAAGCATTAAAATCCATTACCAGTCAAGTACAGGTGCATATTAAACAATTAGAAACTTTAAAAGAATATCAAACAGAATATTTAATAAAACTTACCAGTAATAGAACAACCACCTTACAAGAAATTAATCAAGTACAAGCATTTTTAATAAAACTAAACCAAGCCGTTGCCCACCAAGCCAATGAAGTAAGTCAATTAGAAGAATCTTTAAAAAAAATTAAAAATAATTGGATAGAAAAACATACCAGAACGCAAGCATTAGAAAAACTTTACCAAAAAATAGAAAAAAAGCATCTAGTTAAATTAGATAAAGATGAACAAAAAATGATGGATGATTTAGTTACCAGTAGGCTAAGTTTTTCTAAAAATGCTTATTAAAAAATATATAATAAAGCCTTTCTACCCTACTAATCCCTAATTATATGAGGTTTACTTGTAATGGTAAATAGGTTTTATGCCAGTTAAATATATTGAAGCTAATTCTGAAGATGAGGGGCAAAGAGTCGATAACTTTTTAATGCGTCATTTTAGAAGTGTACCTAGGACTTTAATTTATAAAATTATTCGTAAAGGAGAGGTAAGGGTAAATAAGGGTAGAGTAAAGCAAAATACGCGTATAAAAGAAGGCGATATAATCCGCATACCTCCGATTAAAGTAAGTGAAAAACCAGTTGCTACAGTACCTAAGGGGCAATTAGATAGAATAGAGAAAAATATTTTATTTGAAGATGCTGATTTAATGGTTATTAATAAACCTTCAGGTATTGCTGTGCATGGTGGTAGCGGTATTTCGTTTGGGTTAATTGAAATATTACGAGAAATGCGCCCACTTGCAAAACGTATTGAGTTGGTGCATCGCTTAGATAGAGATACTTCTGGCTGTATTTTAATTGCAAAAAAATCTGCTATTTTAAAAGAATTACATGCTCAAATACGTGAAGATAAAATGGTAAAAGAATATATTACTTTATTATTTGGTAAATGGGATAAAAATAAAACAAAAATAGATTTACCACTACTAAAAAATACCCTTCAATCTGGAGAAAGAATGGTTAAAGTTGACCAATCTGGTAAGCAATCAGTTAGTTTTTTTAATATTATTGCAAGTTATGATGAAGTAGATTTAATTAAAGTTAGGTTGAAAACAGGCAGAACCCATCAAATTAGGGTGCATGCTTTATCGCAAGGTTGCCCTATAGTTGGGGATGACAAATATGGTGATAAACTTATAAATAAACAATTTAGAAAATATGGCATAAAAAGACTTGCTTTGCATGCACAGTTTTTAAGTTTTAGGCACCCAAATATAAATAATGATACTTGGATGAAAATAGAAGCTCCTTTACATGATGACTTCCAAACAGCAATTGACACATTAAGTGCATCTCTAAAAGATAGGTAAATAAATGATAAAAAAATATAAATGTATTATTTTTGATTGGGATGGAACTTTAATGGATTCAGAAGCAAGAATTGTAGACTGTATTCAAGCATCGGCTAAACATACAGGCTATAAGGTTCCTTCTTACAATCAATCAAAAGAGATAATAGGGCTTAGCATTGGTAAGGCGGTTGAATATTTACATCCAAATATTGACCAAGATGGCGTGAATAAAATGTCTATTGCTTATACACAGCATTTTCTTCATGACAGCACGGTATCAATGAAACCTTATCAATTCGTCAATGATTTACTTATTTCTATACAAAAATCAGGCACTAAAATAGCTATTGCAACAGGTAAAAGCCGTAAAGGTTTAAATCAGGTTTTATCTGAAGTAAATTTTGCAAATTATTTTGACACAACTAGAACTCCAGTAGAATCTGAATCAAAACCGAGCCCGTTAATGTTAAAGCAAATTCTTGATGAATTTAATTTAGATGTGCAAGATGCATTAATGGTTGGAGATTCTATTTTTGATATGGAAATGGCTCAAAATATTAACATGGATTCAGTTGCTATATCTCATGGAGTACATGAAATAGCAAGGTTAAAAACTTATAATCCTGTTGCTTGTGTCGATGATTTATTGGAGTTAAGTGGTTGGTTATCTACTAAGATGACAAACCATGGATAACTATTAATTTCATGCCTAAATATTGTAAATAACAGGCAGTTAAAAGTACTATAAAAATACTTTTAACTGTTACTGTGTATTTACATGTGAGATGATTTTTTAATTAAAAAGTTGGAAAGAGTTCAAAAGATAATTGGGTGCGCTTTTATTAATGGTTTTTAGGTCATTTTTTTCCGAAGCGATATGAATTTTTTCTAAATCATCTTGTAATTTAGTTAATTCAGTAGCTAAATGCTTAAGAGCATCCTCCATAGTGTAACTAATTACATGAATTTTTGCCATATCATCGGGTGTAACTTTATCTTTAGCGAGTATATCAGTCAGCTTTTGGTTATATACTAATAGATTGAATTTTGCCTCTGCAATAGTTGCAGGAACCTTGCCTTTAAAATGATCTACTCGATCACCATTAGCAAAGACCGTAGAACTACTAAGAGCAAAAAATAATACGGATATTAAAAGTATTGTTGCTCGATGTATGTTTTTAGTAAAAATAAATAACATTGTTAATTGTTGTCATAATAGTATCCTAGATTTTTTATTAAAAATTAAATGTATTAAGCATTTAACCCTAATCCTCGGATAGAGATTGGATATATAGTGCTAGCCCTTATTTGCTAGGCGTTTGCAAAAAATCTTAGCTTCACCCATCGGTTAAGCGGGCATTTTTTGTGAATGCCTAGCGAATAAGGGATGGTGCTAGATGCCAATTCTCTATTCGGGGATTAGGGTTTAATACGCTCCCATATTAATGGAAGATTGTGGGCTAATTAATATTTTAGTAATAAAAATATAACCTCCAACTATTTAGTAGTGTAACTTATTACCATTTAGATTAATGACTTTGTTTCGTTTGTTTTTCACAGGTAGTAGAGCGAGTTAAATTAAACTAAAAGCTCTTTTTATTGAAATGGTGGCACTTGTAGGTTAATACTTTTGAATATACTAACTAATTTTATAAGTGGTAAACCAATTAAGGCATTTGGGTCAGTTGATTCTATACTTGTAAATAAACTTATTCCTAACCCTTCAGATTTAAAGCTACCTGCACACTGATATGGTTTTTCAATTGTTAAGTAGTTATGGATGTCTGTTTGGCTTAAGGGTCTAAAGTTAACTTTTGTAATATCAAGTTCTTGAAAAACAGTGCCACTAGTTTGGTCAATAACAGTTAAACCTGTATAGAATAAGACGCTTTGATTGCTAAATAAAGTTAGTTGTTCTACTGCTTTTTTATAGTTTAAAGGTTTGCCAAGTGCTATATTATTAAAACAAGCGCTTTGGTCAGAAGCAATAATTATTTTATCAGTTGTAGTTAAGGAAGTTTTTTGTGCTTTTTGCAAAGAAAGGCGTATAACCATGTCTTTTACAGTCTCATTTGCTAGTTGTCTTTCATCTATATTTGGATTTGAAGTTGAAAAATTTAAATGTAGTTTTTCTAGTAATTTTTTTCTATAAATAGATGTTGAAGCTAATATAATATTATTAACTTTATTAGTTCTTGGTGAATGTTGCAAAGGCTGTACCTTAAAATGTTTGGTGCAATAGCAAATTTTAGCATAATATTTTGACTTCAAAGAGTAAAAAGAGTATTATCCGCTTCATGTTGAACAAGCTACCAAATTTTATTGACCCGCTTTATTACTCACAACAAAAAAAGCAATATACTGTAAGTATTAAGCAGAGTGTTTTTTTACGTTTAATAGAGCAGGTTGTTGCAACAAATAATAACGTAGATATATCTATTGAATTTTACCGACATAAAAAATTACGTTTGCCTGCATTTGATTTAAAAATTAAGGCTAATTTACTTTTAAAATGTCAACGTTCTTTGCAAAACTTTGAACATGTAATACAAATTGCAATAACTGGTGTGTTTGTAGAATCAAAATATTTAGAATATGAAGTTGATGACTCTATAGAAGTTTATGAGTTATTAAATGAAAAAATATCTTTATTAGATTTAATAGAAGATGAGTTACTACTTGCTATACCTTTATCTCCTATAGATGAAATGGCAGAAGTAATATATAAGAACAAAGATCCTGTTGCTGAAGATTTATTTTCACAACAAGAACCATTAATTAAAAAAGAAAATCCATTTGCAGCTCTTAAAAAGCTACAAAAAAATACTACAAAAAATAATTAGGAGCCTAACATGGCAGTACAAAAAAGTCGTAAAACACCATCAAGACGTGGCATGCGTCGTTCGCATGATTCACTAACTCCTGCTACACTTAGCACTGATGAAACAACAGGAGAGTTACACCTTCGCCATCACGTAACTGCTGAAGGTTTTTATAAAGGTAAAAAAGTAATTCAAGATAAATAGAATTAATTATTTTAATATCTAAATTACTAAACCCCTAAATAGCATTATATACCCCGATCTCTATCTGGAGACTATGGTGTATCTATTAAAAAACTAGAAGGCATAATTTTTGAGTATTTCAATTTCTATTGATGTAATGGGTGGTGACCATGGTGTTTCAGTAACAATTCCAGCCTCTATAAAAGCCCTTAAAAAATTTGCTGATATTTCAATTATTTTGGTTGGTAAACAAACTGATATTGAACAAGAATTGTCTAAACACTCCCTCGCCAAACATTATATTGAAACCTCTCGTTTGTCTGTGCACCATGCAGAACAAGTTGTAGAAATGGATGATTTGCCATCTAAAGCCTTACGCAATAAACGCCAGTCATCCATGCGTTTAGCTATAAATTTAGTTAAAGAAGAAACTGTTGATGCCTGCGTAAGCGCTGGCAATACTGGGGCTTTAATGGCAGTTGCAAAATTTGTATTAAAAACTATTCCAGGCATTTCAAGGCCAGCAATATGCACAGCAATGCCTACCATGGGTGGGCATGTTTTTATGCTAGATTTAGGGGCAAATATTAATGTAGATGGGGAAACTTTAGCCCAATTTGCAGTAATGGGTTCAGTCTTAGCGCAAGAAGTTAATAATAATCCTCACCCAAAGGTTGGTTTATTAAATATAGGCGAAGAAGAAATAAAAGGTCATCAGCGTATTAAAGATGCTAATGAAATCTTAAAATCTAGCCAAATAAATTACATTGGCTATGTTGAAGGTAATGAGATTTTTAAAGGTGATGCAGATGTAATTGCTTGTGATGGTTTTGATGGCAATATAGCTTTAAAATCAAGTGAAGGAGTTGCTAAGATGATAAGCTATTACTTAAAACAAGCTTTTAATAAAAATATTTTCACTAAACTTATAGCTATAATGTCTTTACCAGTTTTAAAAGATTTTAAAGAAAAAGTTGACCCAAGTCGTTACAATGGGGCTCCATTATTAGGTTTAAGAAAAATAGTTATTAAAAGCCATGGAGGGGCAGATGTGTTTGCTTTTTTTAATGCTATTGTTGAAGCTAGATTAGCAGTAAGTAAAAAAGTGCCTGAAAAAATTGCACAGGGTGTAAAAAATATTTTAGAAAAATAAAATCCTTTAAAGAATAAGGCAAAGGTGTTAGATATTGATACTTATGTTTTGGGTAGTTGGATAAAAAGAAGAGATAAATGAATCAACAAAATAATCAAGTTATTAATAGTAAAATAGTTGGCACGGGTGGTTATTTGCCAA
>CAZJWQ010000010.1:0-18332 GCA_964549645.1 uncultured Piscirickettsiaceae bacterium
ACATTTCATCCTCCTACTTATCATTATATTTTTTATTCCTATTTTCTAATAGGTTATTTGTGAATAATTAAATCCACATGCTTAATAGACTACATTTATCTATATGTATTGGCAAGCTTTTTGTGTTGATTGCTGATTGCAATATTTAATATGGTGTAAAATAAATTTTATGCACTGTATTTTTGATGTTGGTATGTGCGAGGGGTTATTGAGTTAATTGCTCACTAAGGCTTTGTAATTTAATATAAAAATTAGAGTTGGTATTAGTTTCTATTCTTTTTGCTTGTTTAACTAGGTGAATAGACTTTTTAATGTTACCAATACTAAAACTGGCTAAGGCTTGATAATAATATGACTTGCTCATTGCTTTTTTATTTGCATATATTCTAGCAAGCCTTGAATAAAGTTTAAATTGATAAAAGAAATTTGGAGTAAGTTTGGTGAGTTTAGTTATGGCTTTTTGAGCTTGGTTATTTTGTTCAAGATATATTGCATATAAATACAAAATGCTAAAGTCTTTAGGGTAAATATTAATTAGATATTCAAATTTTTTAAGCCCTTGGTCAGGATTTTTTTGGGTTAGTAATCTTGCTTGTTGGATTTTATATAATCTTTCTTTGGGGTGGTTGATTATAGCTGTTTGCAAGCAATTATAGTTGAGTTCTCCTTTTAACCCACTAAGATAACATTGCTCATCTATTGTTAATTGTTGTGGATATTGATAGTTATTATTTAATACAGCTAATCTAAGTTGAATTAATCTTAGGTTTGCATCATTAAAATAATTAAGGGGTGAATTCATCTGTTTGGCACGGTCTTTGGCTCGTGCAATTCTGCTTTGGGTAACAGGGTGGGTTAGTAATATTTCTGGAGGCTTATGTTCAAATATTTGCTGTTCTTTTTGAATTCTTTCAAAAAAATTAGCCATAGCATCTGGGTTATAACCAGCTTGATGTAAAAACTTAATCCCAATATGGTCAGCTTCTTTTTCATGAGCTCTAGAGTTTTTTAGTTGTTCTTGAATAGATAAGCTCATGCCTCCCATATAAGCGGCAAAGCCAGCAGCAGGGTCTTGCGTGCCAATTAAGATAGCAGCAATTATTGTAGCAACACTGGCAAGCCCTATTTCTTGCCTAAATTCATATCTTCTTGATAAATGTCTTTGTGTAACATGAGCAATTTCATGAGCAATAACTGCAGCAAGTTCATCTTCTGAACTAGCAGCATTAATTAGCCCAGTATGAATGCCTATAATACCATTTGGCCCCGCAAAAGCGTTTATCTCATGGTTATTTATTACTTGGAAGCTAAAATGTCTTACTATGCCTGCTTCGGCAAGTATGTGTTTACCTATTCTTCTTATGTAGCTTAGTATTATTGGGTCTTGCACTAAATTATGATGCTGATGTAAGCTGGTTAAAAAAGCTTTGCCTAAGTTTATTTCTGTTTTAGTATCATAATCTTTTAAATCTGGCGAGCCTAAGTCAGGCAAGCTAGCTGCTTGTACATTTACACAACATAACATTAATAATAAAATGCTATACTTTTTAAAAAGTCTGGTTAACATTGTATTTTTGTGTAGGGGTATGATTAAAATAAAAGATTTTAATTTGAATTATCCTTAATATACTTTATGATTAAGCTAATATATTATATTATACAAAATATATATTAATATAATAAACCTAGTTTTAAAGGAAGTACAAATATAAATGAAACCATTTGAAAAAGGTATTTACCTACTACCAAATTTAATGACAACTATTGCATTGTTTGCAGGTTTTTATGCTGTAATTGCAGGGATGAATGAGCAGTTTGAATTAGGGGCAATTGCCATATTTGTGGCAATGATTTTTGATGGTTTAGACGGCAGGGTTGCCAGAATGACGAATTCTTGTAGTGCTTTTGGAGCAGAATACGACAGTTTATCAGATATGGTCTCTTTTGGGTTAGCTCCTGCATTGTTAATGTATCAGTGGGTATTATATGATTTTGGTAAGCTGGGCTGGATTGTCGCTTTTGTATTTACTGTAGCAGCCGCTTTAAGGTTAGCAAGATTTAATACACAAGTAGGTATTGCCGATAAAAAATATTTCCAAGGTTTACCAAGCCCTGTAGCAGCAGCCTTATTAGCAGCCTTTATGTGGATGGTTGAAGGTAATGACCTTGATACAGGTATCGAGCCTATATTGGCTTTATTTTTTACTTTGTCAGTAGGCTTGCTGATGGTTAGTAATATTAGATTCGAGTCATTCAAAGAGTTTAATTTAAAAAATAAAATTCCTTTTGTAACCCTCTTAATTATAATATTAGCCTTGTCTATTATTGCTTTAGAACCAGCAATAATTTTATTTATTCTCTTATTATCTTATATAATTTATGGGCTAGTAAGGACTTTGTTTTTATTAAGAAAAAAACAAGTTTTAAGAAAGAAAAGAGCGAAATTTAAAGCAAAAGATATAACTAAAAAAAGCAACAAGGTAGATGAAAACAATGATTAATGAGCTAATTATTTTTGATACAACTTTGCGTGATGGCGAACAAAGTCCTGGTGCATCTATGACTAAGGAAGAAAAACTTAGAATTGCTCGTCAGCTAGAACGTTTAAATGTAAATATTATAGAAGCAGGTTTTCCTGCG
The DNA here is from genome assembly GCA_964549645.1 of uncultured Piscirickettsiaceae bacterium. Classification (GTDB taxonomy): domain Bacteria; phylum Pseudomonadota; class Gammaproteobacteria; order Thiomicrospirales; family Thiomicrospiraceae; genus Hydrogenovibrio. The sequence goes on from CAZJWQ010000010.1 coordinate 2,641, forward strand.
GCAAGTGAAGGGGATTTTCAGTCAGTAAAAGCTGTTAGTGAAATAATTACTAATAGCACAGTTTGTGCGTTAGCAAGGGCTGTTGAAAATGATATTGTTAGAGCAGGTGAGTCTATAAAACCAGCTAATTCAGGTAGAATTCATACTTTTATTGCAACTTCTCCGATTCATATGGAAATGAAGTTAAAAATGACCCCTGATCAAGTGGTTGAACGTGCTGTTTGGGCAGTTAAAAGAGCTAGAGATTTTACCGATGATGTAGAGTTTTCACCAGAAGATGCAGGTAGGTCTAATTTAGATTTTTTATGTAGAATTATAGAAGATGCAATTAAGGCAGGTGCAACCACTATAAATATACCAGATACAGTTGGTTATAATACCCCAGAACAATTTGGCGAATTATTTCATAATTTATTAACCAAAATACCTAATTCTGATAAAGCTATTTTTTCATCTCATTGTCATAATGATTTAGGTTTAGCTGTAGCCAATTCACTTGCTGCAGTACAAGCAGGAGCAAGGCAGGTAGAGTGTACTATTAATGGCTTAGGTGAAAGAGCAGGTAATGCAGCCCTTGAAGAAATTGTGATGGCAGTTAAAACTAGGCAAGATATATTTAATGTAGATACTAGAATTAATACCAAAGAAATTATAGCAACCTCAAAATTAATAGCTAGTATTACAGGTTTTAATGTACAACCAAATAAAGCTATTGTGGGGGCGAATGCCTTTGCACATGAATCAGGTATTCATCAAGATGGAGTGCTGAAGCACCGAGAAACTTATGAGATAATGCGTGCCGAAGATGTTGGTTTAAGTACTAATAAAATGGTGCTGGGTAAACATTCTGGGCGTAGTGCTTTTCGTAATCGTTTAGAAGAATTAGGTATTAATATAGATACCGAACAAGAATTAAATGAAACTTTTAGGCGTTTTAAAGAATTAGCTGATATAAAACATGAAATTTTTGATGAAGATTTACAGGCCTTAGTTACAGATAATAGTGTACAAAGAATAGCAGATGATACTTATAAATTAGTAACAATTGAAGCAGGCTCAGTAACAGGAGATGCACCTTTTGCAAAAGTGGTTATTTTAGTTGATAGCGAAGAAAAAACAGCCAAAGCTACAGGTAGTGGAGTGGTAGATGCGGTATTTAAATCAATTGAAAAAATTGTTGCATCAGGTGCAAATTTAGAGCTTTATTCAGTTAATAATGTTACTAATGGTACAGACTCTCAAGGAGAAACATTAGTGAGATTAGAAAGAGCAGGCAGGATTGTTAATGGGCAAGGTTCTGATACAGATATTATTACCTCATCAGTTAAAGCTTACTTAAATGCTTTAAATAAACTAGTAGATAAAACCTATAAAGACCACCCACAAGTTGCATTATAGTTTATGGATCTCCAATCATTAGAACAATTAGGTTTGCAAACAATGAGTTTAAATGAAGACTTTAAAAGTAAAGCAAACAAAATGATTTTTATTGGTAGCAAGCTGTCAGCTATATGGCAAGTAGCAAGTTCTGTAGAATGGCAATTGTTTAACAATATTTTAACTACTTTTAATATTGAACCTACTGATGTAATATTTTTTGATACTGATTTATTAACTACCGAAGAAGCACAGTTTTTAATTGTAGATGAAATTATAGCAATGGGTGTAGAAACCATCTACTGTTTTGGTGAAAATAATAAGTTAGCAGAGCAGTTGCAAGAAGGGTTGGCGATAGTTTTTTTACCTACATTAACTAGCCAATTAAATAACTGGCAAGATAAAAAAAGCATGTTAGCGTTAATGCTTAGTTAAGGAGCTTCCTTAAGGGCTTCCTTAAGCCCTTACTTAAAAAAACTTTTTTAAGAGTATTTTTCAGCAAATACAAGTCTATTTTGTTAAAATGGCAAATTAATTAATTAATGGGCACCTCTAAAAACCTAAGCACAATTTATGAAACGCATAAAACAGCCCCTTTTTCACCCAAAAACTCGGTCAATAGCACACTATTCACCTCCTTTTTGGGTAAAAAATGCACTATTTTATACATTCCCTAAATAACACTTAGGTTTTTAGAGACGCCCTAATGGGGATTATTTGCCATGCAACAACAAACTTTTTCTATGATTAAGCCTGATGCTGTACAAAGAAATTTAATAGGACAAATTTTATCAAGGTTAGAAGCTAAAGGCTTAAAAGTTATTGCTTCTAAAATGATTTATTTTTCTAAAGAGCTAGCCGAAGAATTTTATGCGGAGCATAAAGGGCAAGGCTTTTATGGTACTCTAATTACTAATATGACCGCAGGGCCAACTATAGTGCAAGTTTTGCAAGGTGAAGATGCTATTGTTTTAAATAGAGAAATTATGGGGGTAACTGACCCTCTTAAAGCGGCTGAAGGTACAATTCGTAAAGATTTTGCAGTTTCTATGCAAAAAAACTCCGTACATGGTTCTGACTCTGTAGCAAGTGCAACTAAAGAAATAGCATTTTTCTTTGATGCTGATGAAATAGTTGGGTAAAGGAAGAGCTTAATAACCGCCAATTGTTTTTTACTGAGAAAAAATTCAATCGCGGTTATTAAGTTCTTCCTAAAGGTATATTAAATTGACATTTATAGAAGAAAAAGTCACTCAAACAGCTAGTTTTTATAAAGGTAAAGCTGATTTGCTTGGGCTTGATAAAAAAGGCTTGGCTGACTTTTTTGTTAGTATTGGTGAAAAACCTTTTCGTTCAACTCAAATAATGAAATGGATTCATCAGTTTGGTATTAGTGATTTTGATGAAATGACCAATTTAAGCAAAGCTTTAAGAGAAAAACTAAAACTTAGTGCAATTATACGCACCCCAAAAATAATTGCCGAGCAAAAATCTAGTGATGGTACTATTAAGTGGTTGCTTGAAGTTGATCAAAAAAACTCTGTTGAAGTAGTCTTTATTCCCGAAAAAGAGCGTGGTACTTTATGTATTTCATCGCAAGTAGGCTGCTCTTTAGATTGTGGTTTTTGTGCAACAGGTAAGCAAGGTTTTAATAGAAATTTAGAAAATTGGGAAATAATAGCCCAAATGTGGGTTGCCAATAAGGCTTTAGGTTGCAAGCCAAAAGAACAAAGAATAATTTCCAATGTAGTTTTTATGGGCATGGGAGAACCATTATTAAATGTAACCCATACCTTTCCATCAGCCCGTATTTTAATGGATGACAACGCCTACGGTTTATCAAAACGTAGGGTCACAATAAGTACCGCTGGAGTAGTTCCTGCCATCAAAAAAATTAAAGAATCTTTAGATGTTAGTTTAGCAATTTCTTTACACGCCCCAAACAATAAATTACGTGATGAAATAGTACCTATTAATAAGCGTTATCCGCTAGAACAATTAATGCCAGCATTGTTCGATTATGTGCAAGGTGGGCATAGTAAAAAGCACGTTAATATTGAATATGTAATGTTAGATAAAGTTAATGACCGTGTTGAGCATGCCAAACAACTAATTAAACTATTAGCCGATTTACCTTGTAAAATAAACTTAATTCCATTTAATACATTTGAAGATACGCAATATAAAAGGTCATCAAATAATGCGATTAGACGTTTTCAAGATACATTAGTACAAGCAGGTTTAAGGTGTACAACAAGACGTACACGTGGCGATGATATTGATGCCGCTTGTGGGCAGCTAGCAGGTAAAGTAAAAGATAAAACTAGAAGAACTTTACGTTCAATTCAAATAAAAGTCCCAGCGTAAAAGGCTCAAATAATGTCAAAACAAATTTCTGCTATTAGAGGCATGAATGATTACTATGGTGAGAAATCAGCCACTTTAGACCATATAGTAGCATCAGCTAAAAAAGTATTAGAACAATATGGTTACCAGTCTATCCATTTACCAATAGTAGAAAAAACAGAATTATTTGCCCGTTCTATTGGTGCAGTAACCGATATTATAGAAAAAGAAATGTATACTTTTGCTGATAGAAATGACGAAAGTTTAAGCCTAAGACCAGAAGGAACAGCAGGTTGTGTAAGAGCAGTTATTCAAAATGGTTTATTGCATAATCAACAGCAAAAATTATATTATACGGGGCAAATGTTCCGTTATGAACGCCCACAAAAAGGTCGTTATCGCCAATTTAACCAGTTCGGTGTAGAAGTATTTGGTATAGCCAGTGCAGATATAGATGCAGAATTAATTGCTATAACTGCAAGATTATGGGCTAATTTAGGTTTAAATGACCTAGAATTACAAATAAACTCACTAGGTAGTCAAGAAATTCGTCAAACTTATAAAATTAAATTAGTAGATTACTTAACAGACTTTAAAGAACAGCTAGATGAAGACAGTAAGAGAAGGCTAATCACTAACCCATTACGAATTTTAGATAGTAAAAACCCAGCTTTAAAAGAAATAATAACCAATGCCCCAAAGTTAATTGATAATTTAGATGAAGACTCATTGGCTCATTTTGATTTACTAAAGGCATATTTAGATGATGCAGGTATTTCTTATGTAGTTAATCCTAATTTAGTTAGGGGTTTAGACTATTATAATAAAACAGTATTTGAGTGGGTCACCACAGAGCTAGGTGCGCAAGGAACAGTCTGTGCAGGTGGTAGGTATGATGGTTTAGTAGAACAAATTGGTGGCAAGCCAATACCCGCGAGTGGTTTTGCTATGGGTTTAGAAAGATTAATGTCTTTGTTAATAGATAAAAAACTTGTAGATAACAATAAAAAAGCTGATATTTTTATAGTATTAGTAGGTGAACTATCTTTAAGACCCGCTATGGCAATAGCTGAACAATTAAGAGACCAAAATTCCAATTTAAATATTATAATGAATGTTGGCGGTGGTAGTTTTAAAAGCCAATTTAAAAAGGCCGATAAATCAGGGGCATCAATAGCTTTAGTGTTGGCTGAAGATGAGCTAATAAAAAAAAATATAGCAATAAAATATTTAAGAGAAGAAAAAGAGCAAGAAACTATTGCATGGACGCAATTAAATGATAAAGTAAACAAAATTTTTAGTTAAAAACATGAGAAATACACAATGAGTTATGAAACAGATGAAGAGCAATTAGACGCAATTAAACATTGGTGGAAGAGAAATTATATAGCAGTTCTAACAGGAACTCTTGTTATAGTTTTAGCTTGGTCAGGCTGGACTTTTTATCAAAGCAATAAACATCTTAAAGCAGAAACTGCATCTTCAGTATTTAAAGTAATGCAAATTAGTATGCAACAAGGTACTTTTGGTGATGTTGCTAGAGAAGGCATGAAATTGCTTACAGATCAACCAACTAGCCCATATTCTGCTGGAGTATCATTTTTACTAGCTAAAAACAATATGCAACAAAATAACACAGATGAAGCCATTGCCAATTTACAATGGGTAGTTGATAATTCTACAGATTCATCTTTAGTTCTAGTAGCCAAATTAAGAATGGTTAATGTGTTAATAGATCTAAACAAACTAGATGAAGCCAATAATATATTAGGTAAAATAGACCAACAACAGCTAGCAACTGCCGAACAGGCAAATTATGCTTATGCCAAAGCAATGGTAGCTTTTAAGGCAGGTGATATAGATTTGGCGGCTAAACTTTTACAACAGGTTGTAGATAACAAAGCAATACCAGCTAACTTAGCAAATTTAGCACAAATTCAGCTTAATGACTTGGCTAGATAATTATGGGAACCTTATGTTAAAAAATATGCTTAGCGCAAAACTTTTTTGGGCAATAATTATAATATCTATTGGTTTACAAGGCTGCACACAAACTAAAGTAGTAAAAGTGCCAACACCTTTGGTAGAACTTAACTCTGCATATGATGTTGAGCTATTATGGCAATTACGTGGAGACAAAATAAGTGAATCTGATGTAGAAGGGCTATTTTTTGCTAAAAAAGATAATAATTTATATTTTGCCAACGTAAGTGGTATGTTAACTTCCGCCTTTATAGCCCCAAAATCACGTTGGACAGAGCAAATAGAATGGCAAAGAAAATTTAATGAAGCAATTGTTTCAGGACCCGTAATATCTGAAAAAGGTCTAATAATAGGCACAGCTAAAGCAAGTTTAATGTTACTTAGCCCAACGGACGGCAGTATAATTTGGCAAACAAAACTATCTAGTGAAATACTATCTAAAGCCGTAGTAGTGATTGATGATATCGTAAACTATGCAGTTTTTGTTAGAACGGTTGATGGTAATCTTTACTCGTTAAACTTAATTACAGGTAAAATTAATTGGATTATTAGCCATAACTTGCCAAGCCTTTCCTTACGTGGCACAGCCCCTGTAACCTATCATTTAGGCATTATTTATATCGGTTGGGAAACAGGTAGGGTAGAAGCTATAGATGCTCTAACAGGTCAAACTAAATGGCAATCACAAGTGGTTATCCCTCGTGGAAGAACAGATCTTGAAAGATTGGTAGACATTCAAGCACAATTAATTATGCAAGATGGTCGCTTATATGTATTTGGTTATCAAGGAAGGCTAGCATCGCTAAACCCACAAAATGGTAACTTATTTTGGATTAAAGAAGTCTCAGGAACACAAGACTTTGTCTTAGATGATAAAGCGTTATATTTAATTGATGAAAATGACATATTAAAAGCCTATAGTTTAAATAATGGCACATTATTATGGAAGCAAGAAAACTTTAAATATCGCCAGTTAGTAGACTTAATTTCATTCGATAAAAACCAGCTATTATTAGCTGATGGGCAAGGTTTTTTCCACTGGGTTGATAAACTAAGTGGCACACAATTAGCACGTGCAAAACATATAGAAATTGGCAAAGCAGGGCAACAAATAATAAGAGTAAAAACTGTAAATAATAAAATTTTTACTTTAGATTCTCAAGGCTATGTATCTACGTATAAAGTAATAAAAAATAAGTGATAAAGAAATGACAAAACCAATTTTAGCTATAGTTGGTAGACCTAATGTAGGAAAATCGACCCTTTTTAATAGATTAACCCGCAGCCGAGATGCTCTAGTTGCCGATTATCCAGGGCTTACCAGAGACAGGCAATACGGCACAGGCAGAACAGGCAAGCATCCTTATATAATAGTAGATACCGGCGGCTTAAGTGGTGATCAAGACGGTGTAGAACCGTTAATGGCAGGTCAGGTGCAATTAGCAATAGAAGAAGCTGATGCAGTTTTATTTTTAGTTGATGGTAGAACGGGTCTATTACCAGCAGATGAAATTATTGCAGGCTATATAAGACGTTTTGATAAACCTACCTACCTACTAGTTAATAAATCTGAAGGGCGTGATGCTCAAATAATATCTGCTGATTTCTTTCAAATGGGCTTAGGCAAACCCTATGTTATATCTTCAGCTCATGGTGATAATGTAAATTATACTGTTGATAGTATAATTGCAGATATAGATATGGAAGAAACAGCAGATGAATCTTTTGATCTGGATGACAACCCTGGTATTAGAGTTGCAATTATTGGGCGACCAAATGTAGGTAAATCTACCCTAATCAATAGAATGCTTGGTGAAGATAGAATGGTAGCTTTTGACTTACCAGGCACAACAAGAGATAGTATTTTTGTACCATTTGAAAAAAATGGGCAAGAATATACCTTAATTGATACAGCAGGGGTTAGGCGACGTAAAAATATTAAAGAAAAAATAGAAAAATTTAGTATTGTTAAAGCCATTGGAGCAATGGAATCTTGCAATGTAGTAATTTTAGTTATTGATGGTACAGAAGGCATAACTGACCAAGATTTAACTTTATTAGGATTAGCCTTAGAATCTGGCAGAGGTTTAGTTATAGCCATTAATAAATGGGATAGTATTTCAGAAGATAAACGCAAACAAATAAAGCATGAATTAGAATATAAATTACAATTTGTTGAATATGCTACCAAACATCTTATATCAGCATTGCACGGTTCTGGGGTTAATGAATTGTTTAAAACGGTAAAAGCCGTATATAGTGCTGCAATGAAAAAAGTATCTACATCTGAATTAAATAGAGTACTAGAACAATCCATATTAGATCATCAACCACCATTAGTTAGTGGCAGAAGAATTAAATTAAGATATGCCCACTTAGGTGGTATAAACCCACCAAGGCTGATAATTCACGGCAACCAAGTAGATAAATTACCTAAGTCTTATACAAGTTATTTAAAAAATGTTTTTCGTAAAGCTTTTAAATGGGTCGGTACACCAGTTTTTATTGAATATAAAGCATCTAAAAACCCTTATGAAAATAAAAAATCAAACTTTAAGCACCGTAGAGGGCAGTCAGAATCTCAAGCAGAAAATGCCTTTCTAAAACGTAAAGGTAAAAAAAATAAACAAGCAAAACGCCGTTCTAACTAGTTTACCCCAATTCTCTATTCGGGGGGTTAGGGTTTCACTCCTTTCAAGCGTTTTACCTCTGCAAATGCAGCATTAATTTCTTGCATTCTTTCAGTGGTTTTTTGTATCTCAGCTTCATTTTTTCCTTGCCCTTGCATATAGTCTGGGTGGTTGGCTCTTACTAGCCTGCGGTAAGCTTTTTTAATGTCTTTAAAGTCATCACTTTCATTGCATCCCAATTCTTTATAGGGGTTCTTAGTAGGGTCGTATTGTGTACTATTTAAGCCACCACCTTTAACTTGTTTGATAAGTAGCTTTATTTGTTCATCACTAAAGCCAAGTGCTTTACCAATTTCATGCAAGGTGGGCATTGTTTGTTCTGAAATGCCATCTAATAAAGAAAAAGCAACTATTTGCATAAAAGCACCTTGCCTAACTTCCGCACGATTTTTAGCTAAGTTTTCTGTATAAAATTTGATGGTTCTATCATCTTTTTTGGCAGAATTAGCCAGAGTAAACAATTTGTTTTTAGTATTATCTATAATTCTTTGTGGTATACGAGCTTTCTCCATGCCACTTACCATTGTTTTAATGGTGTCACTCATATATTCAATTTCAAGCTTACTAATTTGGCCGTCACTAATTGCAATTTTAGCCATTAATGCAATAATTTCTTCTGGCATACTAAGCCTGCTTTTAGCAAATTTATCGGAAGATAGATTTTGATAAGCCTCTGCAAAACCGTCACTGTGCTTAACGGACTTAAAGAGGTTTTGACCAAAATCAAGAGCCCTTTTTATCAGCCATATAAATATTTTGAATATTAAAATAAGCAGTAAAAGTGCGGTAGCAGGAATAAAGATTAATATTTTTTTTAGCATTATTTTTCCATGCGTAATTTTTATTAGATATTATTTTACTCTATACCGCATACTAAAGTATTCCATATCTATTTTTATACATTAAATATAGGTCTGTCTTCTAAACATTAATGGTAGTTATGGGCTTATAAATAGGCTTTCTTAATGAATGTTCAAGTAAAACTATGATTTTTAAGATTCAATAATTAGAGCAAGAGTAACTTGTCTATCTTCGGTAGTTAATACATTAAATGTTTTACTAGCAGCGAGATTAGACATTATTTCTAAGCCTACTCCTTTAGTTGCACAATAGGCAGTAAATTTAGGATCAGGGAATATTTGTTTTTCACCTGTTCCTAATAAAATTACTTCGGGATCGGTTGCTAGTAGTTTATCTAATAATTCTAGGGTTAAATTTTTTATAGATTTGCATTGCCAGTTTTTAGTTAAATCATGTTGGGTTAAAAAACAACTAGATTTTACTATTTCATTGTTAATTTTAACTTCATTATTTTGATATTTTTTAATAGCTAAAAAATTTGAATCTCTATGTTCTGTAAATTTCATTGAAATGACTTATTCAATTACTTGCAACAGCAAGTGGTCTTTGCCAAAATTTTTCTACTAGCCGATCTTCACCATTTTCTTCAATAATAAAACTAATATAATATAAATCTTCTTCACCTGGGTAGGCGAATATATTAACTTTATTCCAGTTAAATTCATAGGAAGCTTCTGCATATAACCAGCTTTTAATGTCTTTTATAGTCTGTTTTGCGTTATATTCTTTATTTAGGTTAACTAATAAACTGTCGAAAGGGTTTTTATCTGTAATAATTACAACTGTATTTTCTTTTAAACCAAATTCTGATAATAATAAAGACATTGAGGAATTATTTAAAACAATACAACCACGGCTAGTTAAAGGTGAACGGCTAAATGTGTTGCTAGCTGTTCCATGTAACCAAATGCCATGCCCTGTACGTTCATTTTTTCGATCCCATTTATTTGGGTAGTTTAAAGTTAAGGCCCCTACTCCATATAGATCTATTAAATTTTTATCATAAAGTTCTTCTTCAATTAAGTAGATTCCTAATGGAGTTTTTAAATCTCCTTCAAGAGTCTTACCAACACCCGCTCTGCCTATAGAAGCATAGAAACTAGCAATTTGGTTCTTATTATAGTCATAAACATATAAACGATGTTCTTTGGTACTGATAAGTACAATATTAGATGCTAGATTATGCTTTAGTACATATCTATTTATTAAGTGTTGTTCTGGATTTAAAGAGTAACTTTGCCAACGTACCTCGGCTTCAAACATTAAATGATTTAATCTTTTATAATTGTCTTCACGAATATTATTAAGCAACTCTAAATTGCCTGACTTTATGGCGAGCAAGTCTGCCTTTATCATTTGAGCAAGCTTAAAATTTGGTTTATCAGCTGTTAAACTTTTTATTTCAGTTAAAGCAGAACTTAAATCACCTTGTTTAATCTCTGACATGCTTGATAGTAGGATAGTTTCGGCATAATGTATTTGTTTTTCTGCTTGAGATAGGGTTATAAATGATGATATTATCAAAGCAGTAAAAACTTTTATAATGGGTAAAGTTTTTATGGTCATTTATTTATAATCCGTTCACTAATAATATACCAATTGTTTTCTACTAGCTCCCAAATAAGTTTTTTATTAGATCTATCGGTTAATATATTAGATTTATATTTTTGTATAAAAGTAACTTCAATTAAATTTTGTGATATAGGAGTTACTTGTATGTCAGTTAATGTTACTTCAATAAATTTAGGATTTCCAACTCTAACATGTCTACTTTGTCGCCATTGTTTATTGCTGGTAAAGTTTTTTGGGAAATAATCATTTTTATAAAAACTAAGATAACGTTCAACATCTTGTCTATCCCAGCTAAGTCGCCAATTTTCTGTACGATTTAGTACTCGTTGTAGGTTTGAGTTTAAATTATCAATTCTAGCTAAATCGATAGTTTTTTTAGCATCACTTTGTATTGCAGACCATTCACCAATTGGTAAAGAAACTTTAGTTTTTTTGAATACACTTTGGTAAGCTTGTTGTGCTTGAAATGTATGTATTTGATTTAAGTTATTTATTAAAAGTTGAGTTTGGGCATCATAGCTAAGAGCTTGTTCAATAACACTTTGAGCTTTAGTATAGTTGCCTATAGTCATTAGAAAAACTGCAAAATTATTAGCAATAGATTTATCTGTTGGAAAATCTATAATAAAGCTTTCCCATTTTTTTATTATAAGGTCTTGCTCTTCTTTAGTAACTGAATTGAAATTTAAATTTTGTGATTTTTCTAATATATATTTAAATCTTTCATTGTATTCTTTGTTATCAACAGAAAAACTGACACTTGAAATAGATATTAAACCAATTAAGATAAAGTTCAAAAATATCTTTTTTACTACTTTCATGTTGGCTTATGCCTTATTATAAAATTTGTTTATATTACCTTAATTTATAGTTAAAATCTAGAGAAATGTCCAAATCCCCGAATAGAACTCCAATCCCTCTAAAAAGTACCAAAAAACTTACCGTAGGTCTCTAAATTTTTAAAACAAAAACAACTAGCAAAACTAGTCGAGTTTGCTAAAAAGTAAGCCAATAATATTTTTTGTTGGCGTTTTTTCTTACATTGGTATTGGTTCAAACCTCCGTAAGTGCTTCAAATACCTTTTTCAATAATACTCAGTTATTTTTTGGAGACCTTGAGTTGCTTCATTAAATTGTGCGACAGTTAATATCCCTGCTCGTGAAGTTAATTTATCGTTTGTAATTTTAAGTTTGTAGGGTAGACTATTCAATAAGCCTTGCCTGTTTCATCTCATTGGTGATGAGTTATGTTAGATACAAACCATTATAACAGTCAAAGGTTTCCTTACTTTTCCTTATTTAGAGACCTTCGGTAGTTATTCGGGGATTGGGGCAGTAGCAAACCAAACAAACGGAGATAGAATGGCAAAGAAGAAAAAAGTACAAGAAGAATCACTGGAAAAACAACTTTGGAAGTCGGCAGATAAGCTCAGAAAAAACATAGACGCGGCTGAATATAAGCATGTTGTTCTGGGTCTGATTTTTCTTAAATACATTTCTGATGCCTTTGAGGAGTTGTACGCCACATTAAAAGCAGGTGAAGGCGAATACGCTGGGGCTGATCCCGAAGACAAGGACGAATACAAAGCCGAAAATGTATTTTTTGTGCCACAAGATGCCCGCTGGACACACTTGCAAGCCCATGCCAAACAACCGACCATCGGCAAAACGGTTGATGGGGCAATGGATGCGATTGAAAAAGAAAACGCCTCACTCAAAGGCGTATTGCCCAAAGTCTATGCGAGGCAAAACCTTGATCCCACCAGCCTAGGCGAACTGATTGATCTGATTAGTAATATCGCTTTGGGCGATGCCAAGTCCCGCAGTGCTGATGTGTTAGGGCATGTGTTTGAATATTTCCTTGGTGAGTTTGCTCTGGCAGAAGGCAAAAAAGGCGGGCAATTTTATACACCTAGATGCGTAGTTGAATTACTGGTCGACATGCTAGAACCCTACAAAGGGCGAGTGCTTGACCCATGCTGTGGTTCTGGCGGCATGTTTGTACAATCAGAAAAGTTTGTTACCGAACATCAAGGTAATATCAACGATATTTCTATTTACGGGCAAGAGAGCAACCAGACCACTTGGCGACTGGCAAAAATGAACTTAGCTATTCGTGGCATTGACAGCTCACAGGTTAAATGGAACAACGAAGGCTCGTTTTTAAACGATGCCCATAAAGACCTTAAAGCCGATTACATTATTGCTAACCCCCCCTTTAATGTCAGCGACTGGAGCGGTGATCTGCTACGCAAAGACGGACGCTGGCAATACGGCACACCACCCACGGGCAATGCCAACTATGCGTGGATACAGCACTTTATCTATCACCTTACCCCCAGCGGACAGGCAGGTTTTGTACTGGCAAAAGGAGCACTCACCTCCAAAACATCAGGTGAGGGCGAGATTAGAAAAGCCTTGGTCGAAGCAGGTTTGATTGATTGTATTGTCAACCTGCCTGCCAAACTTTTTTTAAACACCCAAATTCCCGCCTCTCTTTGGTTTTTAAGTCGTAACCGTGCCAATGGCAAGTTTCGCAATCGTACCCATGAAATCCTGTTTATAGATGCCCGCAATATGGGGCATTTAATCAACCGCCGCACCCGTGAGTTGTCCGCAGAAGATCTACAAACCATTGCAGGCACCTATCACAACTGGAGAAATCCACAGGGCGATTATGAAGATGTAAAAGGTTTTTGTAATGCCACCCCTATTGAACGTGTTAAAGAGTTGGACTATGTGCTTACACCAGGTCGTTATGTAGGATTAGCAGAGGAAGAAGATGATTTTGATTTTGCCGAACGCTTTAACAGCCTGAAAGCCGAGTTTGAAAGCCAGTTAAAAGAAGAAACCGAACTCAACCAGCGGATACTGGAAAATTTGGCGAAGGTGAAGATTAATGGCTAAGAAAGCAAAAACGATAACGGTTCTGAATGAGCAAATTAGGATCACCAAGGATGATTACATCTCCTTAACCGATATGCTCAAATCCAAAGATGGCAACTTCTTTATTACGGATTGGTTGAGAAACCGCAATACAGTTGAATATCTCGGAATATGGGAGCGAGTGCATAACCCTGCTTTTAATTATGGCGAATTCGCCACAATTAAAAGTCAAGCTGGGCTGAACAGCTACAAAATCAGTGTTAAGGAATGGGTGGCTAAAACCAATGCCATTGGTTTACAGGCAAAGGCTGGACGCTATGGGGGTACATACGCCCATGCTGACATTGCTTTTGAATTTGGTATGTGGATCAGTGCTGAATTTAAAATATACCTGATCAAGGAGTTTCAGCGTCTTAAACACGACGAACACAAAGGGCTTGAATGGAACATCAAACGCCAGCTCACAAAAATCAACTACCGCATCCATACCGATGCCATCAAGGAAAACCTGATACCTGCAAACCTGAGCAAGCAGCAAATTAGCCACATTTACGCCAATGAAGCCGATGTGTTAAATGTCGCCCTGTTTGGCAAAACCGCCAAACAATGGCGAGAACAAAACCCCGATCAAGACGGCATTATCCGCGATTATATCAATGTCAGTCAACTGGTCTGTCTGGCAAACTTGGAAAGCTTGAATGCGGTGTTGATTGATGAAGGGGTAGATCAAAGCGAACGACTGCAAAAACTCAATCAAATAGCGATTGGGCAGATGCAGATATTGTTGGTTGACCGTGGCGTGAAACGACTGGAGGTTGGTGATGAGTGAGTGGCGGGAAACGAAAATTAGCGAATTTTGCAACATAACGAGGGGCGGTTCACCGCGACCCATACAAGATTTTATATCAGATACTGGAACACCATGGATTAAAATTGCTGATGCAAAAAAAGATAACCGATACATTAAATCGACTAAAGAATATATAAAAAAAGAAGGAGAAGCTAAAAGTAGAGTGGTATATCCTGGTGATTTTATTCTTTCAAATAGTGCAACGCCTGGTCTTCCAAGATTTGTAAAAATTAGAGCATGTATTCATGATGGTTGGTTATTATTAAGAGATATCAAAAATGTTAATGAGGTTTTCCTTTACTATCTTCTCTTAACTGAAAGGGAGGCACTGCTGATGCAAGGTAATGGCAGTATTTTTATCAACCTAAAAACAGATATTTTAAAAAACCATAAAGTAAACCTCCCACCCCTCCCCGAACAAAAAGCCATTGCCGAAGTATTAAGCTCGCTGGATGATAAAATCGACCTGCTCCACCGCCAGAACAAAACCCTTGAACAAATGGCAGAAACGCTGTTTCGCCAGTGGTTTGTGGAAGAGGCTGGGGAGGATTGGGGGGAAGGGGTATTACCTGATGAATTTGATTTTTTAATGGGACAATCTCCAAAAGGAAGTTCATTCAATGAAGCTAAAATTGGTATACCTATGTTTCAAGGTAATGCTGATTTTGGTTTTCGCTTTCCGTCTGAACGTGTTTATACAACAGAGCCAAAACGGTTGGCAAAACATCTTGATACGTTAATTAGTGTAAGAGCACCTGTAGGCGCTCAAAATATGGCGGAAAAAGAGTGTTGCATTGGTCGTGGTGTTGCAGCTTTTCGATACAAACAAAATCATAATTTTTATACATACACATACTTTAAACTTGAATCGTTAATGGAAGAAATAAAGAAATTTAACGATGAAGGAACGGTCTTTGGTTCTATTAGTAAGGGTGATTTTCAGGGAATGAAAATTACCATACCACCAAAAAATTTAGTGAAAAAATTTGAATATAAGGCTAAACCAATCAACGACAAAGTGATAAAAAATTGTCAACAAATTCGCACATTGGAATCCCTCCGCGATACCATCCTGCCCAAATTATTGTCGGGTAAAATACGGGTGATGGTATGAAAAATAATCCCAA
>CAZJWQ010000011.1:0-11418 GCA_964549645.1 uncultured Piscirickettsiaceae bacterium
TTCATGTGTTTTATTAGTTTTGTTTAACTTAGATAACAAAAATAGACTCCGATAATTTATAGTCTAAAGCATGATGTTTGCCTGCAATTTCTATTGATAACGGCCCATTAAAAGGAGCTTTAGAATTAATTAATATTTTTGCTTTTTTAATTAATCCTATAGATGAAAAATAACGTAATTCTTCAGGAGTTCTATTTTGAATGCGAATAATTTCTGCAGGAGTTTTTTCAGCAAAATCTGCTAAAGAAATTATATTATCGGTAATTATTTCACCATTTTCATTAGGTATTGGAGATCCATGTGGGTCTCTTAAGGGTCTTCCTAAAGACTCCCACATTCTATTGGTAAGTTTATCACTAATTGCATGTTCTAATATTTCTGCCTCTGCATCAACTTCATCCCAAGAATAACCTAGTTTTTCTACTAGAAATTGCTCTAAAACTCTGTGTTTTCTAATTATATTTAAAGCTATTTTTTTTCCTTTAGGTAATAAGCTTACGCCATAATATGGCTCATAATTAATTAATTCTTGTTGTGCTAGTTTTTTAAGCATATTGGATACAGATGCTTGAGATACAGATAACCTTTGTGCAATAGCAGAGGTACTAACCCCTTTAGCTTCAGATACATCCATAGCATCCATTAATTTATAAATTATTTTCAAATAATCTTCAAAAGCTTTACTAGACATTCTTTTTTACCTAAAATTATTACGCACTACCAATAGACATCATACTTCTAACAACATCAGGCTCTGGAAATGCAAACACATATAATACTACAAAAACTATTAACACAATAAACCTGCCTATACCTGGTAATTTAATTACAGGGTGACTCATTATCATAAAAGATAAAGCAATAAATACCGCATTCCATGCCGATAAAGTACCTGCAAGCATTGCCATTAAAACACCAACAGCCATTAAATAATAGTGCCAAGTAAACTTTGTTTTTTTCTTTTCCATAAACATTTTCACGCACAAAGATTTTAGTATAATTTGAGTATAACATTTTCAAAAAACATAAGGAGTAGTTAAAATGAAAAAATCAATAATTGTTATAGGAATGGGTGAATTAGGTAGTGTATTTGCAAGGGGCTTTTTACGTTTGGGTTACCCTATACAAGGCATAACTCGTGATATGTCTATACAAAATATGGCACAACAAATACCAGACCCTACAGCTGTTTTAATAGCCGTAGCCGAAGCAGACATCCACACTACCATGCAAAACATACCTACAAACTGGCTAAATAATATTATTCTTATTCAAAATGAATTATTGCCTCATGATTGGCAAGCAACTAACTTAGTTGACCCTACTGTAATTTCTGTTTGGTTTGAAAAGAAAAAAGGCATGGATAGTAAAATACTGATTGAATCTCCTGTATTTGGCAAGCATAGCCAGCTAATAACCAACGCTTTAGCAACTTTACAGATACCGACTGTACAACTAGACAACCTTGAGCAATTAACCCTAGAATTAATCATAAAAAATTGTTACATATTAACTACTAATATAGCAGGGTTAGAAGTTGGTGGTAATGTGCAAGAATTGGCTGAAAAGCACCCACAGTTAATGTTGGCAGTGGCTAATGACGTTTTAACTATTCAAGATTATTTAACTAATACCATAAATAATAGAGAATTCATAATTAAAGAAATGTTAAAAGCTTTTGCTGGTGATTTAAAACATAACTGCATGGGTAGATCTGCCCCAATACGATTAGAAAGAGCATTAAAAATAGCAAGGAATGCTAATTTAAAAGTAATGAAATTAAATGAAATTGCTGAAAACCATTTAAAGTAAATGGTGGGTCGTGCGCGATTCGAACGCGCGACCAATTGGTTAAAAGCCAACTGCTCTACCAGCTGAGCTAACGACCCGCTTCTGGAATATGGCGTATTATACGAGTTACATACAAATAGGCAAGTATTTTTTGTATTTTTTTTAAAATTAATTTAGGTATTAAGGGGTCTCTGAATAATACCTAGTTGTATCAATAAAACCTGAGTCTATAAACCCTTGTTTTCTTAACCTGCATGAATCGCAAACTCCGCAGGCTTTTCCTGCTAAATTTGCTTGATAACAAGAAATAGTTGTAGAATAATCTACCCCTAAATTAATACCCATTGTAATTATTTCAGCCTTAGTTAAATTAATTAATGGTGTATTAATTTTCAGCATAGAACCTTCAATAGTTTTTTTAGTGGCTAAATTTGCCATATTTTCAAAAGATGTAATATACTCTGGTCTGCAATCTGGATAACCTGAGTAATCAACCGCATTAACCCCTATAAATATATTATCCGCATCAATAACTTCTGCTACAGCTAGTGCATAAGATAAAAATATTGTATTTCTGGCAGGTACATAAGTTATGGGTATAGCTTTAGAGTTAATTCCATCTATAGGTACATTAATTGCCTGGTCTGTTAAGGCCGAGCCGCCGATTGAATTCATGTTTATTTGCATTATTCTATGCGATGAAGCATTGAAGGTTTTAGCTATTATTGTTGCGGCAGTTAATTCTGTTTTATGGCGTTGCCCGTAATCAAAGCTTAAAGCATGGCATTCAAACCCTTTAGATTTTGCATAGGCTAATAAAGTGGTAGAGTCTAATCCTCCTGATAGTAAAATTACTGCTTTTTTTATCAAATTAATTACCTAGTTTTTCTAAGCGTTGTTTAACTTTACTGGCTGCTTGAGAGCGTGGATGTTTTTCTAACAAAATATTGTATTTTTCTTTTGCTTGTTCAATATTCCCCATTCTTCTTAAGGTATCGCCTGCTCTTAAAAGAGAGTCAGTTAACTTTAATGAATTAGGATAAATATTAACTACATTCATAAATGATTCTAGAGCAAGGTCATTTTTTTGTAGGACTAAAGCTGCCTCTCCTGCCCAATATAAAGCATTACTTGCCAAGTTTATGGTAGGAAAAGTTTTTTGGAATTTTAAAAAACCTTGATGAGCTTCTGCATATTGTTTATTTTTCATTAATGAAAATATTGCTTGGTATTGCTCTTGCTCTGCTTCATTAGCAGCCCTAGTTGTTGTTATTATTGTAGAGCTGCTTGCTATAGTTTTTGTTTCTACTGTCGATAGCTTTTGTTTATCTATAGAAGCATCTATCTTTGGAACAGTTGGTTGCAGTGGTTGTGCTATTTTAGGTATATCTTTAGTTGCCTTTATTGTTGGTACAACTAAATTTTGTTCTAATTTAGCTTCTAAGGAATTTAACCTTGCATCTGTGCCCCTAAAAAAATTATTTTGATGTGTTTCTGTTATTCTTAATTGGTTTTGTAATCTATCTACCCTATCGTGTAGTTGTTGTATTTCTCTGTGTTGCTGATTTATTCTTTGACTTTGCTGCATTAAAACAGGGTTATCTGCCATCCTTTCTAAACGCTCTATACGATCTTGCAAATTTTGTGGTTGTGCAACAGCACTTACAAAAGGAAAACCAATAAGAGTTAGGCTTATAAAAGAAATAGTTAGTGGTTTATATATTTTATTTATCATAAGAGACCTTTGCACGAGATTAATCACTGTTAAAAATGGTTATATTTTACCCTCGCAATTAACTCATGCAAAGGTCTCAAGTAATTACTTAATTTTAATTTCAACACGTCTATTTTTAGCCCATGCTGCTTCATTAGATTCAAAAACTGCAGGCTTCTCTTCGCCAAGCGTTATAACGTCTATTCTTGCTGCTTGTACCCCATATAGAAGAAACGCTTCTTTTACCGCCAAGCCTCTTCGCTCTCCAAGAGCTAAATTATATTCTTGTGAACCTCTCTCATCAGTATGACCTACTAGAACTATAGCTTCATTTTGATTATCCACCAATATATCTGCATAATGCTTAATAGTTAATAAACTTTTATCATCTATATTATAACTATCAAGCTCAAAGTATATAATTGGCACAAATTCTATAATTAATTCAGATGCTGCTACTTCTCTTTGATCTATTATCATTTCATTAATTTCAGCACCAATAACATCACCTCTAAGCCCTTCTCTATCATTAATACCTATAACTTGTACATTATTAACATCTTCTTCATTAGTAATTATTGGTTCTGCATCTATATGTTCTTCTTTTTGTGGAGTAGCACAACCAACTAAAGATATTACTGATAATGATATTATAAGTGGTAATACTTTTTTTAAATTAATGTTCATAAAAACAATTCCTTAAGTTAATCCTAATCCTCGAATAGAGAATTAGGGTTTAATCAATAAACGGCCCCCAAGCAGGAGAGCGAACTTCTCCTGCTTGGGTGCTTAAAATTTGTGTCATACTGTTCTCAATAGATACAACCGCTAACCTTGCTTTGCCATTTTTTTTCATGGAATATAATATCATTTCTCCATTAGGCGAAAAGGTTGGGGACTCAGATAAAAAAGAGTCTGTAATTATATTAAAGTTTTTGGTGTATAAATCTAGTATACCTATATTAAAATTATCGGTTACAGTTACCATAGCTATATAACGACCATCTGGTGATGCTGCTGAGTTAGAGTTATATCTGCCTTCAAATGAAATTCGTCTTAATTCGCCTGTATCTAAAAACACTTGAAATATTTGTGGTTGCCCGCGTCTATCAGAGCTAAAAAATAGTGATCGACCATTGGGAGCCCAAACTGCTTCTGTTTCTATGGCAAAATTACGGGTTAATCTACGTAAATGTCTAGTTGCTAAGTTCATTAAATAAATATCAGCAGAACCATCTTTTGATAAGGTCATAACCATATATTTACCATCTTTAGACCATGCTGGAGCCCCGTTAATACCTCTAAAGCTGGCAATAATTTCTCGCTCTGTACCATCTAACTTTTGTATAACTATTTCAGAACGACCATTTTCAAAAGTTACATACGCCAACTTTGTGCCATCTGGCGACCAACTTGGCGACATAATTGGCATAGTAGATCTTAAGATGGCTTGGGAGTTAAAACCATCGGCATCTGCTACTTCAAGCGTATATAGTGTTTTATTTTTTTGCCTTTTAACTGTTACATAGGCTATTTTGGTGTTAAATATGCCTCTAATCCCTGTTAACTCTTTATAAATATCATCGCTCATTTTATGAGCTACTTCTCGTAAAGAACCTTCTGCTACATTATCCCAACGTTTGGCTATTACTTGTTTGTTTCTTAATAAGTCAATAAAACGTAGTTCAATATTATAGGTTCCTTGTTCATTGATTTCTATAGTACCAAATAATAAATTATCTACGTCTAAATGACGCCATTGATTAAAATTAATTTCGCTCAAAGAACTAGGGTGCGCAGGCAGTTGTCTTTTAGGTATTGCTTTAAATTTACCAGTACGAAATAAATTTGCTGAGATAACATCAGTAATATTAGTTTTTGGCTGTACAGTACCTTCTATCAACTTTATGGGGATTATAGCTATTGGCAATGCACTATCAGAACCATGATGAATTTCTATAGTTAAACTAGCAACCGCGGTTGATTGCCAAGACATTAAAAACACCGTCAAAAGCAGCCCTATAACGTACATAGAAGAATTAGGCCGTATAAAAAGCTCGTGTGTTTTTATCTGTTTATTTGAAATAAATTTATTATTCATATGATTAAGTGCCTATTTTAAGTCTTCCTTAAGGGTAAAAAATAAAGTCTATCTTACGTTCAAACAATTCTGCTACAGGTGGTCTTGGTAAGGGTTGTGAACGATGTACAGCATTTTCAGTATCTCGTTTAAACTGTGCTGTTGCATACTTATTACAACTATGTACGTTTACACTAATAACACCCCCTTCTGGAGTTTGTACAATAGATACTGTACACCTTGCTTTATCAGAGATTCTAGCAGCACTTCGCCAATTAGACCTTACTTTTGCTGCTATATTAGAGATATAAACAAGTCTTAAATCTTGTATTTCTTTGACTCTTAATGCTTGTCTTTTTTTAGCATCTGCTTGTGCTAATCTTTGTTGTAAAGCCGCAGATTCTGCTGCTTTTTCTTGCGATAAACGAGCTTGTAGAGCTTCTGCCTCTAGCCTTTCTTTTTCTACTTTACTTTGTTCTATATCTAAAGCTAGTTGTTTTGCTCTTTTTTCTGCTGCTTTTTTATCTTGCTCTGCTTTATGGGCTTTTCTTGTAGCTTCAGCACGTTGTTTCTCTGCTTCTTTAGCAGCTTGCCTAGATTTATCAGCTCTGGCTTGCTCTGCTTCGGCTCGTTTTTGTTGTTCAGTAGCTCTCTTTCGCTCTATTGTAGCTAAACGCTTTGCTTCATCAGCTCTTTTTGTTTCTCTAGCTAATTTTCTTTGCTCTTCTTGCTGTCTTTTCTTTATTTGATCTAAACGCTTTTGTTCGGCTGCAGTTTGTTGTACTAGTTGCTGTTGCTGTTGTAACCTTTGGTTTTCTTGCTGTTTAATTTTTTCTAAACGTAATTGAACTTGCTGGCTATCAACAGCAAAGGTTCTTAATGCTGCTGGCCTATCACTTGTTATAGTGCTTTCTTGCGTTGAAGGTGATACTAAACTAACTTTTATTACTTCTGGTTGCGTATTTTGAAAAATAATTAATATTATTATTAATATATGGATTAATAATGATATAGAAAATGAAATAGGGTAACGGGAAATAATTTTAAACATAATAACTCATTACTCAAATGTAGGCTTAGTTAATAATGAAACATTTTCTACACCATTATTTTTTAAAACTATAAACAGGTGCATTACATTTTCATAGTAAGTTAACCGATCGCCTTGTATATAAAAAGTTTGTTCTGCATTTAATTGTGCCCTTGCCACAACTTCTACTGCTATTTCACTTGCTGTTAATATTATATCTGGGTTTAGTGATGTTTTATAATAACCTTCTCTGGTTACAGTTATAACAAAAGGCTTTATGATGTCTTCTGTTATTTGCGCTTGTTGCTCTATTGCGGGGGTTTGTGGCAATTCTACCGTCACTGCTTGCTGGGCAACTGGTGCGCTTATCATAAATATTATTAATAAAATTAAAGTTACGTCAACATATGGAATAACGTTCATTTCTGACAATAACTTTTTCTTACTAGATGTTCTAAAACCGCTACGCATTGACATAATTTAACCTACTTGTGCTTGCGAGTGTAATTGTGCTTCTGCTGCCCTTTTTTCAATAATATGAGCTTGACGCTGAATTATAGTTAAGAAGCCTTCTGCAAAGTTTTCATATTGTGCAATTACTTTATCTGATTTTACGCTTAAGCTATTAAAAAACATGGTTGCAGGTATTGCTACAAATAAACCTATTGCTGTAGCAATAAGAGCTTCTGAAATACCTGGTGCTACAGTTGCTAGGGTAGCGTGTTGTATATCTCCTAAAGCAACGAAAGCATTCATTACCCCCCAAACCGTACCAAAAAGACCTATATATGGTGCGGTAGATGCTATAGTTGCAAGCATAGGTATTCTATTTTCTATTTTTTCTATTTCTTTTGAAAAAGCCACACGCATAGCTCTTTGTGATGCACCAACTAAATCATTAGCATCATTTACACCTTGTTTTTTTAAACGAATAAATTCTTTAAAACCTGCTAAAAAAATTGCAGAATTACTGCTTTGTGGGATTACCTCATTAGATACATCATTAAATAAAGATGTCAGTTCTGGCGTATTCCAAAATAATTCATCAAATTCTGCGGCCTTTTCTTTAGCTTTACGTATTTCAGAGCCCTTAGCTATGGCTATTGCCCAAGAGAGAATAGACATAAAAAGCAACAAAATCATTACAGCTTGTACTAGTAGACCTGAATTTAAAATTAATTCTGTTATAGCCATTCATTATTCCTTTTTAAATTATTTTACTCGATTGCAACAGGCAGTTCAAAACCTAAGTGTTTATAAGCTTGTTGGGTTGCTATTCTGCCCCGTGGGGTTCTTATTAAAAATCCTTGTTGCACTAAAAATGGCTCTATAACATCTTCAATTGTACCCCTTTCTTCTGCTAATGCAGTCGAAATTGAGTCTATGCCAACAGGTCGACCTTCAAACTTTTCTATCAATATTTCTAATAAACGCCTATCCATTTTATCTAAACCTAATGGGTCTACTTCTAGTAAATTTAAAGCTAAGTTAGAATTTTGTTGGGTTACTATACCATTAGATTTTACTTGAGCATAGTCTCTTACTCTCCTTAATAATCTATTAGCTATTCTTGGTGTTCCTCTTGAGCGTTTAGCAATTTCTTTTGCTCCATCATTTTCTATATTTACAGCTAAAATTTTAGCTGATCTAATAATAATTCTAGTAAGTTCTTCTACAGAATAAAACTCTAACCTTTGTACTATACCAAACCTATCTCTTAAAGGAGAAGTTAGCAAGCCTGCCCTAGTGGTTGCTCCCACTAGGGTAAAAGGTGGTATATCAATTTTAACACTTTGTGCTGCTGGGCCATCACCGATAATTATATCTATTTGAAAATCTTCCATTGCAGGATATAAAACTTCTTCAATAGCTGGGCTAAGGCGATGAATTTCATCAATAAAGAGTACGTCATAAGGCTCTAAACGAGTAAGAATTGCTGCTAGATCACCAGCTTTTTCTATAACCGGACCAGAAGTTTGACGAATAGTTACACCCATTTCTTGGGCTATTATATTGGCAAGAGTTGTTTTTCCTAAACCTGGAGGACCATATAGTAAAACATGGTCTAAATGCTCTTGGCGCATTTTGGCTGCATCAATAGATAATTGCAGTTGTTCTCTAACAGCTACCTGACCAATATATTCTGTTATGATTTTTGGGCGTACATTTACAGAAGAATAAGTATCTTCTGGTGTTGTTTGAGCTCCAATAATTCTATCTGTTTCAATCATTTTGTTTCAAAAAAAATAAATAAGTTGGCTAATTATACCTGTTGTAAAGCTTGTTTTATGGTTTCTTCTATAGAAAGATTTTTTGCTACTGATTTAAGCATTTTTTCAACCTGTACAGGCTTGTAGCCTAATGATATTAATGCTTGTTGAGCAAGATTATTATTAGTGTGTTTTACTATATTGCCTAGCTTGTTGGTTGTTATAGAGTCGCTAAAATTATACTCTTCTGCCCAATTTTTTAATTTATCTCTCATTTCAATAACTAAACGTTCAGCGGTTTTTTTACCTACCCCTGGTATTTTAATAAGTGCAATTACATCTGCAATATCAATATAACCAACAAATTCTTCAACCGACATGGCAGATAAAATACCTATAGCCATCTTTGAGCCTATACCATTAACTTTAATTAGTTCTTTAAATAGTCTTTTTTCTAACTCAGTAGCAAACCCAAATAACAACATTGCATCTTCTCTAACATGCATATGGGTTAATATAGTTGATAGCTCCCCTACTTCGCCTAATACATAAAATGTAGACATGGGTGCTTCTATATTATAGCCAACCCCCTGTACTTCTAATTGTAATAAAGGTGGTTGTTTAGAGTGTATTTTGCCTGTTAAAAAACCAATCAAAATTTTGTTCCTTTAGAAATTGTTTCGGGATCTATCCCCAAGCTTAGATATCTATCATGACATAAAGCAGAGGCAAGTGCATCGGCAGCGTCTTCTTGTGGAGTATCAGTTAATTTTAATAACTTAGTTACCATAAACTGTACTTGTTCTTTAGTTGCATGCCCATTACCCACTACCGTGCTTTTTATTTGTGTTGGAGTATATTCTATAATAGGCAAGTTATGCAGTGCAGCTGCACAAATAATAACTCCCCTTGCCTGCCCTAATTTTAAAGCTGAATTAGGGTTTTTATATACAAATACTTTTTCAATAGACATTAAATTAGGTTTATATTGTTCAATGATTTGAGTAATAGATTCAAAAATAACTTTTAATCTTTGCGAGCCTATTAATTTTTCTACTCTAATAACACCACTAGAAACATAATTAGCATGGTAACGACTAGAGTCAATTATACCAAAACCTGCCTTTCGAGAGCCTGGATCAATACCAAGAATTCGCTGAGTTTTTTGCACTAGCTACCCTTACAATTAACTTATATATTAGAGGTGCCCTAGAATCTTTTAAAGTGATACTTGGTTGAATGATTTAGGCTTTTTTTACTATTTTTTTGCCTATCAAGCCTCTTTTACGAGAAAACTCTAGCATACGGCTAATGGACTCTAGTGCTTTTAATCTTATTCTTTCTTTTAAGAAAATTTCGCCTGTTTTATTGGCTAAACAATCATGTAAGTTTTGTAGCCCATTCATTGCCATCCACGGGCAGTGAGCACAACTAATGCACTGCCCGTCTTTGCCGCCTGTTGGGGCTACTATTAACTGTTTGTGTGGTGCTAATTGTTTCATTTTCCAAAAAATACCATTATCAGTTGCTACAATAAATACTTTATCTGGCATATTTTGTACGGCTTCAATCATTACTCTTGTAGAGCCTACAACATCAGCTAGTTCTACTACTTCGGCAGGAGATTCTGGGTGTACTAATATTTTAGCTTTCGGATTTAGTTTTTTTAGCTCTTGTAATTCAAACACTTGAAATTCATCATGAACAATACATTGCCCTTGCCATAGTATCATGTCGATACCTGTTTCACGTTGAATCCAACCTCCTAAATGCCTGTCTGGGCCCCAAATTATTTTTTTACCTTGTTCTTTTAGGTAGTTGACAATCTCAAGAGCGTTACCTGAAGTTACTACCCAATCGGCAATAGCTTTTACTTCTACACTAGTATTGGCATAAACTACTACTGTATGGTTAGGGTATTGATTGCAAAAGGTTCTAAAATCATCGGCAGGGCAACCTTTATCTAATGAGCAGGTTGCATCTAAATCTGGCATAAGAATAGTTTTTTCTGGGCTGATCATTTTAGATGTTTCACCCATGAACTTTACCCCACAAACTACTAAGGTGGTAGCGGCTGATTGGGCTCCAAAATTAGCCATTTCTAAGGAGTCGGCTACTTTGCCACCTGTTTCTTCAGCTAGAGCTTGTAAATCATGGTCGACATAGTAGTGAGCTACTATTTGTGCATCTTTTTCTATAAGAAGTTTTTTAATTTTCCTTACTAAGGAAGCTTTTTCTAAATCATTTAAATATGCAGGCAAGCTTACAGAACTAGCAAGATCATTAATACTATTTACTAATGCTAGTGGAATCGATTCTGCTAAATTTAAATGATTTGAAGACATAATTAAAGTTATTCTTTTTTAGGTTTACGAAAGCGTAAATCTAGTTCTGCTAGTTGTTCGTTAGCAACTAGCCCTGGTGCTTGGGTTAGCATACAAGCAGCTGATTGCGTTTTTGGGAAGGCTATAACATCTCTTATAGACTCTCGTTTGGCAATAATCATAACCAGCCTGTCTAAGCCAAATGCCATGCCTGCATGTGGTGGGCAACCATATTTTAAGGCATTTAGTAAAAAACCAAATTTATCATT
>CAZJWQ010000011.1:11518-18211 GCA_964549645.1 uncultured Piscirickettsiaceae bacterium
GCCCATTCTTTATCAAGCATATTTAAATCTTCACCAATTTTACAGCGTAATGCTCCTAATGCTTCATTAACAATTTTAGCTTTATCAGCACCAAAGAACACTATATCTCCATCTTCAGCACCAACTCGTGTCATTATTTCTAGCACTTGCTCGGGGAAGAATTTAACTATAGGTGATTGTAAACCTGCTAAACCATCGGCTAATTTATTTACTTTAATATAAGCTAGACCTTTTGCCCCATAAATACTGACAAATTTAGTGTAGTCATCAATTTCTTTACGCGTCATGGTAGCCCCTTGCGGAACTCTTAAAGCGGCTACTCTACCTTTAGGATCTTTAGCAGGACCTGCAAAAACTTTAAAATCAATGTCTTGTAATAGGTCAGCAACGTCTATTAATTTCATATTAATTCTTAAGTCGGGCCTATCTATACCATAATCTTTAATTGCTTGGGCATGGGTAATACGCGGAAATTGCTCTGATAAATTAATATTGGCAGCTTCTTTAAAGATAGTTTTAATAAGATCTTCCATTATTTGCATTACTTCTTCTTCGTTCATAAAAGAAGTTTCTATATCTAATTGTGTAAACTCTGGTTGCCTATCTGCTCGTAGATCTTCATCACGAAAACAACGAGTAATTTGATAGTAGCGATCAAAACCTGACATCATTAATAGTTGTTTAAATAATTGCGGTGATTGTGGTAGTGCAAAAAAAGTATTTTGGTGAGTTCTACTAGGCACTAGGTAGTCCCTGGCCCCTTCTGGGGTAGACTTAGTTAATATTGGGGTTTCTATATCCATAAAGTCATGGCTATCTAAAAATGCACGCATACTACGAGTTATTTGATAACGAGTACGTAATATTTGTTGCATTTCTTCACGTCTTAAATCTAAAAAACGATAGGTTAAGCGTACTTCTTCTGAAATTGTTTTATCATCAAGTTGAAATGGTATTGGTGCTGAAATACTTAATATTTCAATATCATCTGCAACTATTTCAATTTTACCTGTATTCATTTTAGGGTTAATAGTTTCGGCTGTTCTTGCCATTACTGTACCTTTTACAGTTAAAACATATTCTGAACGTACTTTTTCAGCTTTAGCAAATTTTTCTGCATTATCAGGGTTTACAACTACTTGTACTAAACCTGATTTATCGCGCAAATCAATAAAGATTACTCCACCATGATCTCTACGGCGATGAACCCAACCAGAAATAATTACTTTTTCGTTTTCTAAATCTTCGGTAACCTGTCCACAATAGTGTGTACGCATCATTATTTCTGTCCTTCTTTGTCTGCTATAGTTGTTTGTTGTTTTATTGTTTTTTGTTTGTCTGTTTCTTGCCAAGGCGGTACAACTACACCACCTGAAATAACCATTTTTAATGCTTGGTCAACTGACATATCTAATTCTACTAAGTCATGTATTGATGTCATAATAAAAAAACCTGAGGTTGGGTTAGGTGTTGTCGGCACAAATAAATTAATTACATCAGGTAGTTGTGTTTTATGCTGTGCCTCTCCTTGGTTTTTACTGGTTTGAAACGCTAATGTCCATAGCCCTTTACGTGGGTATTGTATTAAAAATGCTTTTTTAAAAGTTTGCCCATTACTACCAAATATAGATTCAGAAATCTGTTTTACTGCTTTATAAATAGAACGTACTAAGGGTATTTTAGCTAAAAACTTTTCCCATAAATTATAAATATACCTGCCAAAAAAATTAGCAACTAAAATACCGGTAATTAAAATTAAAAAGAAAGATAAAATTACTCCAAAACCAGGTATATAAAAACCTAATAATTCTTCTGGGTGTAAATGTGCAGGCAATAATAATAAGCTTCTATCAAAAAAACCAATTAAAAAATTTACTACCATCAAGGTTACTACTATTGGTAGCCATACTAGTACCCCTGCTATTAAATATTTTTTTATATGTGACATATAATCTTAACAAACCCTAAAATTTATTTACTTGACTTATTACCAGAATTTTTAAATAGCCAAATTACTACAAAATGTAATGCAATACTAATTACTAAAGAACCGCCTACTACTAACCAAAAATGGTCTAATGCCCATGCTGACCAACCCACTATATTCTCCTTTATTTACCTAATGAAACATGATAGTGAGGATCTTTTGCAATATTTATTTCAATTAAATTTTCAGCATCTTTTAATAAATCTTGACACTCTCTACTTAAATGACGCAATACTATTTTTTTATTAGCATCTTTATACTTTTTAGTTAAGCTATCAATTGCCTCTATACCTGTATGATCATAAACCCTAGAATGTTGAAAATCAATTATTACACATTCTGGATCATTTTTTATATCAAACATTTCTAAAAAATTTTGTGATGAGGCAAAAAATAAAGGCCCATTTAATTTATACACTTTAATTATTTTACCGTCTATTTCTGTAGTAGAGGTTTCTAATAATATTTTTTGTGCATGTTTCCAGGCAAAAACTAAAGCAGACACCACAACACCTGCAATAACTGCAACTGCTAAATCAAATACAACGGTTAAAACTGTAACTAAAACCATTACAAAAGCATCTGATTTAGTCATACCACGCATTATATTCCAGCTAGACCAATTAAATGTAGCTATTACTACAAAAAACATTAAGCCAACCAATGCTCCTATTGGCACCATTTCAATCCAAGTTGAAGCAACTAACACTATTATCATTAAGCCGATAGCGGCAGAAATAGACGATAATCTCCTAATACCACCACTAGAATTAACATTTATCATTGATTGCCCAATTAATGCACAACCACCCATAGTACCAAAAGCTCCTGCTGTACAGTTAGCTGCCCCTAGTGCAATACATTCTTTATTGCCTTTACCTCTAGTTTGTGTAATATCATCAATTAAAGTCATGGTTAATAAAGATTCTACAGAACCTATAATTGTTAAAACTATCGCATAGGGCAATATAATCCATAAAGTTTCTAAACTAATAAAATTAGGCGGTAAATTAGTGAACCAACTTAACCCTTGAAAACCACCTTCATTACCATCACCATAAATTAAAGCTTGAAAAGTACCTGATATTTCGGCTTTATCACCAACTGTAATTGCATTTATATCAAAGAAAATAACTACTAAGATTACTACTATTATAGCTGCTAAAGCAGATGGTATAACTTTTGTTAAACGAGGTAATAAATAAATTATGGCTAAGGTGGCTATAATTATTAATACCATAATAATTAATACTTCACCTGATAACCAAGCACCAGAATCATCTTTAAACTGTGTAAACTGGGCAATTAAAATTACTAAAGCTAAACCATTTACAAAGCCCAGCATTACTGAACGAGGCACCATCCTAATAAACCTGCCCCACTTCATTATGCCAATAAATACTTGGAATATACCCATTAAAATAACTGCGGCAAATAAATATGAAGCACCGTTTTCCATAACTAAGTGCATCATTACAACAGCTAGTGAACCAGCTGCGGCTGAAATCATACCTGGTCTACCACCAAAAATTGCTGTAATTAAACCTACAATAACTGCGGCATATAAACCAACAAGTGGGTGAACCCCCGCTACAAAGGCAAAAGCGACTGCTTCTGGTACTAATGCTAGTGAAACAGTGATACCTGATAAGGTTTCTGCCTTATATTTACGCCAATCAAAACTTGTTGGAGCGGTTTTTCTCATTTATTAAATTAACCTAACTTAAATTTTAGCGACAAATTTTAACAGAAAACTAGTAGAATGGATTTTTAAAAATAATATTTTTAAGGATACCTTATGACTTATATAGAGTGGATTGGTATAGGTGTTTTTGTTTTTTTATTTTTAACGCACTTTGGTTTACATTTTTATTTTAAATGGCAAAAAATAAGAAGAAGAAAACGCCGTCAAAAAGCTAACTCAAAAACTTAAGCTCAAACGTTTTAACATCTAGTGGTTTACTAAATAAATAACCCTGCCCTTCATCACAGTTTAAATCTTGCAAAACTTTTAATTGTGCTTCAGTTTCTATGCCTTCTGCTAAAACAATTACCCCTATATTATGTCCCATTTCAATAATAGCTTTAACAATTGCTCTGGCATCTTGGCTATGCTCAATATCATCAATAAAACTTTTATCTATTTTAATTCTATCTACCCCTAAATATTTTATATAAGCAAGTGATGAATAACCAGTACCAAAATCATCTATAGAAATTTCTAAACCTTTTTCTTGTAAAAATCTTAACGAAGTTGCTCTAGATTTACTCATGCTTTCTATATTATCCATCATCACAGATTCTGTTATTTCTATATCTACCATACTAGCTGGGATATTATTTTGTACTAAGGTTTTAATAACAAAGCCACCAAAACCACCTGCTAACAATTGTATTGCCGAGACATTAATTGCTACTCTTGGTAAAGGTTTTGCTACTTTTTGCCATTTAGCTAACTGTGCTACAGATTGTTCAAACACAAACTTGCCTAATTCATCAATTAATCCAAATTGCTCTGCTAAGGGGATAAATTCATAAGGGGGGATAAAACTAACTACACCTTTATTATTTTGTGGCCACCTTAATAATGCTTCTGCACCAATTAGTTTTAAAGTTTGTATAGCAAATTGCGGCTGATAATGCACCTCAAATTGTTGTTTTTTTACTGAACTTTTAAGCTTTTTTTCAATCTCTTTTAAATATTGTATTTCAGCTTTCATTGCATCGGTAAACTTAGAAAATTTATTTTTACCTAGCTTCTTAATCTTATACATTGCATAGTCTGCACAAGTTAATATACCCGCTGCTGTATTACTATCTTGTGGATAGCTTGCAATACCTATACTACAACCCACCTCTTGCTTATAAACCCTGTTTATTGTTATTTTTTGTATATTGCTAATAAGAGCATTAGCTAAAGTAAATATTTTATCATCAATAACCTGACCCTTAATAACTATAGTAAATTCATCGCCACCAATTCTAAATAAAGAATCTTTTTTATTAATATAGCTTAATACCATCTGCCCAAAATCATATAAAAATTTATCTCCTATTTCATGCCCATAGTTATCATTAACCCATTTAAAATTATCTAAATCTAAAAATAATACTGTAAAATTATT
The DNA here is from genome assembly GCA_964549645.1 of uncultured Piscirickettsiaceae bacterium. Lineage (GTDB taxonomy): Bacteria > Pseudomonadota > Gammaproteobacteria > Thiomicrospirales > Thiomicrospiraceae > Hydrogenovibrio. The sequence goes on from CAZJWQ010000011.1 coordinate 16,631, forward strand.
ATTAGGATATTTAGTAATTAAGTTGTTTATATGATCATTATATCTTCCTCTATTTGGTAACTGGGTAACTTCATCATTGTTCGCTATTTTTATAAGTTTATTGTGGGTATTTTTTAATTCTGTTATATCGGTTAATACAACAGCATAATAATAATTATCTAACTTTTCATCTTTTATTAAAAATACATTTATTATCATGAAAATATCTTTATAACTAATTAGTTTAGCTTCTCCACGATATTTATTTTTAGAGCTTAATGTATTTTTTATTTTTTCTATATCAATATTTTCAAAAATACAGTCTAAATACTGCCAAATAGTTAAGTTTTTAGAGTTTATTTCTTTTGAAATTAATTTAGTGAATTTTTTATTAGAAATAATAACTTGTTGATTACTATCGAACACTCCTGTAGCTTCCGATAAATTATGCATTAATTGTTTATCAAGCAATAACTCTTGCTTATGCTGCTTTATGAGCTTATTTAAGTTTGTAAGTGAACGCCTTCTTTCATCATTAAAAACTCTTAATTTTCTTACTGAAAAAAAAGCTACCAATAATAAAGATAATATTATAGACATAGCACTTAATAGAATCATAAGCCTCATTTGTTGTACTAAGTTAGTATAATATTTACGACTGTCAATAACGATATCGCCAATAATTTCTTCAGCTGTTTTTAATTTATTTAGTAATTCTCTTTGTTTGGGTAAAGAATATTTTACTAAGCTTGTTAAAGCTTCGTTAGGTTGATCAGTAATAATTAAATTATAGACTTGTTGTTGAGTTATAGTTGTTAGTTCTATTAAGTGTTTAATTTCATTAAATTCAACGTGTGATATTATCTCTACTTGATCCTTGAATATAGCTAAATGACGTATAATATCATTACTTTGCTGATCCATCTTAAAACGTAAATAAGCTACGTTTTCTTTATTTTCAGCCCTTAACATTTTGACTAAAAAAATACTGCGCTGTATAGCACTATCTTTTAAACTATGAGTAACCTCTTGTAACTCAATGTTTTTTGCATGCTTCACTAAAGATAAAGAGATGTTTTTTTCATAATTAAAAAATATAAAAGCAATAAAAAAAGTTAGCAATATTATAAAAGTATAACCCATCATTAAAAACTTTATAAAAGTGCTAGTCTTAGTAATCATATTTTTTATCTTTTAGTTACAGATAACTACAACAATAATCTGTTGCAACCTGTATTTTAATAACAAATTTTGCATTCGCAGGTACTTTAAAACTACTTTTTGCTAATTTAGTTTGCCATTTAGTTTCATCTGGTAATAAAACTTCTACTTCTCCTGCTAATATTTCCATTATTTCTGCTGCTTCTGTAGAAAAAGTATACTCTCCTGGTAGCATTATGCCTAAGGTTTTTATAGATCCGTCAGCAAACTCTATAGTTCGGCTAGTGACTTTACCATTATAGTAAATATTTGCTTTTTTTATTACTGTTACATTTTCAAACTTTTGCATTTTCAATTCCGTTAGTTATTTATGTTTATATTATAGAGGTATTTATACGCTATAAGTAAAGCCAATACAACCATAAGAGCATTAATAAAAAA
>CAZJWQ010000012.1:0-5242 GCA_964549645.1 uncultured Piscirickettsiaceae bacterium
AAATCAGCCGACTTCATTCCCCTGAGTTACTGACGAATAATGAGAGCTTTCATCGTATGCTTACTGAGGGGGTAAAGGTTAGCTATCAAAAAGATTATAACCAGCGTGGTGATCTGGTCTGGTTGGTCGACTTTGTTAATCCTGAAAATAATGATTTTGTGGTGGCAAATCAATTTACGGTGATTGAAAACGGCGTAAATAAACGCCCCGATGTGGTGTTGTTTGTGAATGGTTTGCCCTTGGTGGTGATTGAGCTTAAAAATGCGGCGGATGAGAATGCTTCGGTTAAATCGGCTTATAAACAGCTACAAACCTACAAGGCGACCATTCCCAGCTTGTTTACTTATAACGGCTTGATGATTGTTTCGGATGGCTTGGAAGCCAAGGCAGGTTCATTATCGGCTGGGTTGAGCCGTTTTATGGCGTGGAAAACCGCCGATGGTAAAGAGGAAGCCTCGCGTCTGGTCAGCCAGTTGGAAACTTTGATTAAAGGCATGCTTAATAAAGCAACTCTGCTGGACTTAATTCGGCATTTTATTGTGTTTGAAAAATCCAAAACCCAAGATGTGAAAACGGGTGTGGTGACGATTGAAACGGTTAAAAAATTGGCAGCATATCATCAATATTATGCGGTGAACCGTGCAGTGGAATCGACATTACGAGCAACGGGCTATGTAAATAAAGAGGCGCTGGAACAACAAACACCCGTTAGTCGGGTAATGGAAGACCCTGCCAGTTATGGTGTGGCAGGGGTAAAGACTCAGCCCAAGGGCGACCGTAAAGGCGGGGTGGTCTGGCATACCCAAGGCAGTGGTAAGTCGCTGTCGATGGTGTTTTTTACGGGGAAAATTGTACTGGCACTGGATAACCCAACCATTTTGATGATTACCGACCGCAATGATTTGGATGATCAGTTGTTCGATACCTTTGCCGCGTCTACGCAATTACTACGTCAAGAACCCAAACAGGTTGAAAGTCGAGATCAACTTAAAGAATTATTACAGGTTGCCTCGGGTGGGGTGATTTTTTCTACCGTTCAAAAGTTCCAGCCCGATGAAGGTAATATCTTTGATACATTGTCGGAACGGGAAAATATTGTGGTAATTGCCGATGAAGCCCATCGTACCCAATATGGCTTTAAGGCAAAAACCATTGATGATAAAGACGAGCAAGGCAATGTGGTCGGTAAAAAGGTGGTTTATGGTTTTGCCAAATACATGCGTGATGCTCTGCCCAATGCCACTTATCTTGGCTTTACAGGTACGCCGATAGAAAGCACCGATACCAACACTCCTGCCGTTTTTGGCAATTATATTGATGTGTACGATATTGCTCAGGCGGTAGAAGACGGGGCAACGGTGCGTATTTATTATGAAAGCCGTTTAGCTAAAGTCAACTTGAGCGAAGAAGGCAAGCAACTGGTTGAAAAGCTGGATGACGAGTTGGCACAAGATGATTTAACCGACACTCAAAAAGCCAAGGCAAAATGGACACAGCTAGAGGCGTTGATTGGCAGTAAAAACCGCATCGAAAATATTGCTCAGGATATTGTCAGCCATTTTGAACAGCGACAAGAAGTGTTTGAGGGTAAAGGCATGATTGTTGCCATGAGCCGCCGCATTGCCGCCGATTTATACGCCCAAATCATTAAAATTAAACCCGATTGGCATTCAGATGATCTGGACAAAGGTGTGATTAAGGTTGTGATGACTTCCAGCTCATCCGATGGTCCTGAAATTTCTAAACACCATACCACCAAAGCACAAAGAAAGACCTTGGCTGACAGAATGAAACACCCTGATGACTCGCTTAAAGTTGTGATTGTGCGGGATATGTGGCTGACAGGCTTTGATGCCCCCAGTTTGCACACGCTGTATATTGATAAGCCGATGAAAGGGCATAACCTGATGCAGGCGATTGCACGGGTAAACCGTGTTTATAAAGACAAGCCTGGTGGTTTGATTGTTGATTATTTAGGCATTGCCTCAGACCTAAAAAAAGCCTTATCTTTTTATTCGGACGCAGGAGGAAAAGGCGACCCTACTATTTTGCAAGAGCAAGCAGTTGAGTTAATGCTGGAGAAGTTGGAAGTTGTTTCACAACTATTTCATGGCTTTGCTTATGAAGATTATTTTTTGGCTGATACTGCACAAAAGCTGTCGTTAATTTTGGCAGCAGAAGATCATATCCTAGGTTTGGAAGATGGTAAAAAACGCTTTGTGAATGAGGTCACCGCTTTATCCAAAGCCTTTGCCATTGCTATACCACATGAACAGGCAATGGACATTAAAGATGAAGTGGCGTTTTTTCAGGCGGTGAAAGCCCGTTTGGTCAAGTTTGATGCCACAGGAACGGGGCGAACAGATGAGGATATTGAAACCACCATTCGCCAAGTGATTGATCAGGCATTGGTTTCTGAACAAGTGATTGATGTATTTGATGCAGCAGGTATAAAAAAGCCTGATATTTCCATTCTTTCCGAAGAGTTCTTACTGGAACTAAAAGGTATGGAGCATAAAAATATTGCCTTGGAGGTGTTGAAAAAGTTACTCAATGATGAATTGAAATCCCGCTCCAGAAAAAATCTGGTAAAAAGTAAATCGCTGATGGAAATGCTGGAAAATTCCATTAAGAAATATCACAACAAGGTGCTGACTGCTGCTGAAGTGATGGATGAACTGATCAAATTGAGCCAAGAAATTGTCAGCATGGATAATGAAGCCAGTGAGCTTGGATTAACCGAATTTGAATATGCTTTTTATACCGCAGTTGCGGATAACAAAAGTGCCAAAGAGCTGATGCAGCATGATAAATTGCGAGAACTAGCGGTTGTGCTTACAGAACGAGTCAAACAAAATGCATCAATAGACTGGACAATAAAAGAAAGCGTGCGATCCAAGCTAAAAGTGATTATCAAGCGTACACTGAGGCAATATGGCTACCCGCCCGATATGCAAAAACTGGCAACAGAAACGGTATTGAAACAGGCAGAGCTTATTGCAAATGAGTTCACTGCTGAAGCATAAAACAATTGGCGGTTGTTAAGCTCTTCCTTTAGTTTAGATGGTTTCTTATTCAATATAATAATTTAATTTTGGTAGGATAAACTTCATTAAGTTTTAATGGTATTTTGATATGCACAATAATTCAACTTTACACCTTGCTGTTAATAGCCGCTTGGCACAATATTTAAAAGTATCTTTATTGCAAAATCAGCTTAAAAATTCTAAAGTAGCTGTAACTCCTAATGTTATGACTTGGCAGCAAGCATTAACTGCTTGGCAACAACAGCAATTATTAATTGGTGGTTTATCTATAACCGACTTACCTAATAAAATATTATCTACTTTTGAAGCCCAATTAATTTGGGAGCAAATATTGGATAAACAAGATATTTCTGTTTTATTAAATAAAGCCGATATGGCAAAAAAAATGTATCAAGCTTGGTTAATTTTTAGTGAGTATCTTGATGAAGAAATGTTTAAACAATATTTTAAAACTGATGAAATTAATTTATTTTTAACAGTAAAAAAATTATATATTGAGCTTTTAAACAAAAATAATTTTTGGGATAGTTCCTTACAAAAACAGCATCAATTATCTTGGTTTACTAAAACTAATAGGAGATTTGAATATAGTCAAATTAATTTATATGGGTTTGATGAAATAACTCCTTATTTAAAAAAATGGCTAAGTATTTTAGAAGATAAGGGTGTAGAGGTTAATCATGTAGCCCAACTTGCAGCAAGTAACAATGTATCAAGTAATAACAACATGTATTTATATACAGCAAGCAATGAAATAGATGAGGCTCAACAAGCAGCTAATTGGGCATACAATTTAATTGCGCAGGGTAAGCAAAATATTGCAATATTAGCACCTAATATTGAAGAGGTTGCAAGTAATTTAACTTGGGCTTTAGATGAAATAATGTGGGATAAGCAACAGAGTTTATTACCATCATTACAAAAAAACTGGCAAGGTTCTCCATTATATAATGTGTCTTTAGGGCAGCCATTAATTAACTTTTCTGTAGTAAAGCATGCTTTTTTATCGCTTAAAGTTATATTTAGTGGGCAAAAGAAGATAGATTATGAAGAGTTTTCCAGTTGGTTAATTTCTCCTTATACAACTAGTAATTTACTTGTTCGCCAGCAATTAGATTTTAATTTAAGAAAATTACAATGGTCACAAATTTCTATTGTTAATGTTTTAAATACCCTTAAAGAAATCAATAATTTTAAACGCTTTACTAAAGTAATAAACACTAGTTTAGCTTTGCTAAAGAACATTGCAAATAAAAAATTAAGTTTGGTAGAATTTATTGGTTTATTATTTGAAATGTTTGCAACTATGCAATGGACAGATAAAGTTGGTGATAGGTCTTTAACTAGCCATGAATATCAACAAAAACAAGCTTTTTTTAGTGCTTTAGAAGCCTTTAAACATTCTTATTTTAGCCAACAAAAACAGGCTATTCTGCAATGGTTAAGCTTGTTAGAAAGGTTTATTACCGAGCAGATATTTCAGCCAAAAGACATAGGAGCATCTCCTATCCAAATAATGGGCATGCTAGAAGCAGGCGGGCAAAGTTTTGATGGGCTATGGGTTATGGGGGTGAATAGCCAAGCGTGGGCTAGAGAAGCCAAACCCAACCCATTTTTGCCTATGAGCCTACAGCGTGAACAGCAAACACCACGTGCGGACTCAAACCGAGAATTTATATATGCACAAACTTTAACTGCTAGGTTAGCAAAATCGGCAAACAATATTGTTTGGTCTTACTCTAAATTGTCAGGGGCAAACCAACAACTACTTTCGCCTATTATTAATAATTTTAAAGAAGAATTACAAGTTTATCAGCAGCAAATCTATACCAATTTAGCAACCAGTGCTTTTTTAAAGGCAAAACCTCTTGAAAAGTTAATAGATATACAAGTCCCTACCATAGCAGATGGTACAGAAGTTTTGGGAGGGGCTGGTTTTATCTCTGCCCAAGCTACTTGCCCATTAATGGCTTTTTTAGATTATAGATTAGGGGCAAAAAATCAATTAGAACAAGTTGATGATGGAGTACAAAAAAACAATTTAGGCACTTTAATACATAAGGTTTTAGAAAGATTTTGGCAAGGTGTTAAAACTCAAAATAAATTAATTACACAAGCAGATGCTAACCATAAAACTTTGAATACAATTATTGCAGAAGAATTAGAATTGTTAAAAGATAGTTACACAGATAGTT
>CAZJWQ010000012.1:5342-17878 GCA_964549645.1 uncultured Piscirickettsiaceae bacterium
CACAGATAGTTGCACAGATAATTTTTTAAAACTAGAACATAAGAGAATATTCAATTTAATTTTAGCATGGTTAGAGCTTGAAAAAACTAGACCATCTTTTGAAGTTGTAGAATTTGAACAGCAGTATCAACTGGATATTGCAGGTTTATTATTTAAAATAAAAATAGATAGGATAGATAAAATATCTGTTTCGGATGATGCTCCTGATGGCGGTTATTATATTTTAGATTATAAAACAGGCAAAGCAACAATTAATGAACTAACTAAAAACACATTATTAGAACCACAGCTTGCTATATATTTACACTCTAAAATACAACCAATTATTGGTTTAAGTTACGCGCTAATTAATAGTAATGATGGGGTTAAGTTTTCTAGCATTTCTAAAAATACAGGCATAATGCTAAAAGATCGTTCGCAATTAGATTTTGATAAATTATCATCTAATCAAAAAAGTATATTTTTTGGTATGAGTTGGCAAGAAGCATTAAATTATTTACAACAACAAGTAACCTCGTTAGTGGAAAGTATTAAAAGTGGTAACGCACAATTAAGCTATCAAAAAGAGCAAGATTTACAATATGCAGGTTGTTTGTTAGCATTAAGATTACCTGAGGCAAAAGAACAATAATGTCTATATATGAAAATTTACAACAAGATACAGGTTTAGAAGATGGTGTGGCAAGGCTTAATGCCATAGATCCAAGCAAATCTTTTATAGTACAAGCCCCAGCAGGCTCAGGTAAAACATCCTTACTTACCCAAAGGTTTTTAGCCTTATTAGCTGTTGTAGAAAGCCCTGAACAAATTATTGCCATGACTTTTACTAAAAAAGCAGTAGCAGAAATGCAATTACGCATTCTAAAAGTTTTAGAAGATGGCTTAAATACCTCTAAAACAGCAATAGAACAACAAAGTATCTACAATCAAAATACTTGGCATTTAGCCCAATTAGCATTAACAAATAATAACAATAGAGGTTGGAATTTATTAGAAAATCCGCACAGGTTACGGATTAAAACTATTGATTCATTTAATAGTTATCTTGTGCAGCAAATGCCATTACTTGCTAATTTTGGGCAAGAAAATATTAGCCAACAAGTAGATGAATTATATCAATTAGCCGCTAGGGAAACCCTAAATAGTGCAAATATTGATGAGCAAATTATAAGTTTGATGAATTTAGTTAACGGAGATAAAAAATCAGCCCAACAAATGTTGGCTAAAATGTTGTTAAAAAGAGATCAGTGGATGCCTTTATTACATAACATACAAGATGACACAGATATACATGTAATTAATGTGGCACTAGAAAATATAGTTAATGTTACTTTTAGTGAATTAATAAGCAACATATCATCTTCTTTTGATATTTTACAACAATTAAAAAATATTTTAGATGAAGTAGAAAATATAGGTTATTTAGATTTTAATAAAATTAAATTAACACAATTAAATACTTGGCAAAACTTTATTAGTTTTTTAATAACTAAAAGTGGCACTATTAAAATTAGATCTATAGCAAATTTTACAGCTACTACTAAGCAAGAGCAAGAACTTAAAAAACCATTTAAAGCCTTACTTGCGCAGCTAGATTTAAAAAACTTTAATGGTGATTTAGTAAAAAATTTACAACTAATAGCTACTTTACCAGCCACTGAATATACTCAACAGCAATACCTTGGCATTAATAATTTATGTGCCTTGTTAACCACCGCAGTAGCACATCTCAAGTTAGTATTTATAAAACATAATACTACAGACTTTATAGAAATAGCACAAGCAGCTTCTAAATCATTAGGTACAGATGAGCATCCAACCGATTTAGCCCAACGTTTAGACTACCAAATACAACATTTATTAATAGATGAGTTTCAAGATACTTCGGTTAGCCAGTTCGTGCTACTAAAAAAATTAATAGCAGGTTGGTCATTAAATGATAACCATAGCTTATTTATTGTTGGTGACCCTATGCAATCTATTTATCGTTTTAGAGAAGCAGAAGTAGGTAATTTTTTAGAAGCATGGCAAGGGCAAATCGGACAATTTAAACTACACAAAGCACAGCTAAGCATAAATTTCAGGTCAAATTTTGCGGTAGTAGATTGGGTGAATAAAGCTTTTTGTAAAATTATGCCTACTAAAAATAATATTGCTAAAGGGGCAGTTAGCTATACTAAATCTATAGCATTTTCAAGTAATTTAAACGATGCTATAAATTTACATTGGCAAGTTAATTGTGCCGAAGAAGACATGGTAAAACAAGTTGTTACACAAATAAAACAAACTTTAAAAAATAAACAAACGGCTGAAAAAATTGGTATTTTAGGAAGAACCAAATCAGTTTTAATACCTATTATAAAAGAGCTTAAACAACAAAATATAGCCTTTAGAGCTATAGAAATTGAAACCTTAGCTAGCAGGCAAGAAATTCAAGACCTTGAAAGCCTAACTAGGGCATTAATACATTTAAATGACCGAGCAGCATGGATTGCTTTATTAAGAACCCCTGCAATAGGTTTAAGCTTAATAGATTTAGCTATTTTATTGGAAGATAAATCAACTCTTAAGCAGTCTGTTTGGGCAGTGTTATCTAAACATAAACAAACAGATTTCCAACAATTATCTAGTGTAGGTAAAGCAAGGTTAGATAATGTTTATGATATTTTAGAAAATGCAATTAGTAAAATAGGGCTAGTTAGTTGGGCAAGATTAATTAAAGAAACTTGGTTGTTTTTAGATTTTGCCCAAGGTATTGAAGAACAATCATTATTACAAAATATAGAAGCGTTTTGGGTAATGTTAGAGGGTATAGAAACAGAAAATAAAGGTATTGTATCTAAGTTTAATTTAACGCAATCTTTACAAGTATTATTTGCTTTACCCGATGATAATGAACAAAGTAACCAAATTGAAATAATGACTATGCATAAATCTAAAGGCTTAGAGTTTGATTATGTATTTTTACCTGAACTAAATAAACGCCCACGCAGTGATGACAAGCAATTAGTAACTTGGTTACATTTTAAGCATAAAAATGAAAATAAATTAATTTTTGCCCCTATGGCACAAAAAGGTAAAGACAAAGCTTCAATAGCAGACACTAACTTAGTAAATTTTATAACTAATTTTGAAAAAGAAAAACAGCTTTATGAATTGGGCAGATTATTATATGTAGCCTGTACTAGGGCAAAACAACAACTACATTTATTTGCGAATGTAGACTATACTGAAAAATTAATGTTAGCCGAAAAAGATATTTTACCAATAAATAATTCTTTATTAAGTATTATGTGGGCGGGACAAAAGCAAAAGTTTAATAACTTAGCCAAGCAAACAGATTTTAATAAAAATATTACTAACCAGCCAAAAAAACAATTATTTGTTAATAGAATACCTGTTGCTAGAGATAGTTTTATTAACAATTCTGTTAAAGAAACTATTAAAAATATTGATAAATCAATGCTTAATGCTGCTAAACAAATAGCAATAAATAATATAAATTCTGCACAGGTAAAATATGAAAATAGGCAAGCCATAATGGTCAGTGCGGTTGGTAATTTAGTGCATAATATTTTGGAACTATGGGGTAATCAACAAACTATGCCAACCAGCATTAATACAACAATGATTAATTACTTAAAATATTGGTTACAGCAACAATCTATTGAACAAAACATGTTAAATGAAGCCTTAGCAAGAACTATGGTCTCTTTAAAAAATGCTATAGCAAACACTAAAATTCGTTGGGCGTTAACTAGCAATTTTGTTGAAGCAGCAAGTGAGATGCCTATGACATCGTTGGGTTTAGAGTTTGCAGATAAAGATAGTGCAGAGGCAATTAACCATATTGTAGATAGAACTTTTATTGATGAAAATGATACAAGATGGATTATTGATTATAAAACTAGTTATTTTGTTGGCGAAGATAAACAATTAAAACAACAGTTTATTAACCAACAAATACAAAAATATAAACCACAATTAACAAGGTATGCTCAATTGTTTCAGCATATAAAAGATAGACCACAAATTAATGCTTTATATTTTAGTTATTTAGATGAGTTTGTTGTGGTAGCTGATTAGTACCATAACTTTGAAAACCCTTAGCGCTGCAGGACTAGGCGCAAAGCTTGTTGGACAGTATACGATTAAGGAGTCTACAGGCTTGTTATGAGAGAGCGCATATCACGACTAGCATTAAAGATAAACAATATTTCTATAACCTGTTTATTATCTAGAACACGGTAGTAACTATTGTAATTACCATGAGACCAAACTCTGATTTCTTCACCTAAATTTAACTCCTCATAAATTTTTCCTGACAAAGGAAAAATAGAAAGTGTTTTTTCTAGTGAGGTTGTAATTTCATCAACAAAAGTGACTGCCCTAACAGGATTATCCAGTGCAATGTATTCACCAATAGCAAGCAAGCCCTCCCTAGCGGGCGGCATAATAATTATTTGATAACACTTCATTTGCTATTGTTAAATTTTATTCTTGCTTGTAATTCTGTTTTTAAATCGGCTATATATTTATCTGTTAATTCTTGCCCTCTACCAGCTTTTGCGTCAGCCAAACCAGCCTTAACTCCTGCTTTAATGGTTTCTCTCATAGAATCTGCCAGTTCAAATATAGCAGGTAGGTTTTCCATAGAAAGCATCACTCCAACAGGGCGATTTCTTCTAGTAACCATAACAGGTTCACGTTGAGCGGTATCTAAAAAAGCACCAAATGAGTTTTGTGCTTCTTTTGAGGTAATTGTTTTCATACTCATAACTCCAATAATTAACAGTAATGTAGTTATTATAGCTACTTCAGAGAAAAACCAAAACTTTTATAGATTATCAATCTTGATTTTTAGTTATTTAGATGAGTTTGTTGTGGTCGCTGATTAGCACCACAACATTTAGCCCTAATCCGCAAATAGAGAATTGGCATCTAGCACCAGCCCTTATTCGCTAGGCATTCACAAAAAATGCCCGCTTAACCTTTGGGTGAAGCTAAGATTTTTTGCAAACGCCTAGCAAACAAGAGCTAGCACTATATATCCAATCTCTATCTGCGGATTAGGGCTTAGCTTTATTTTTTTGTTCTACCAGCTTGTTTACGACCATTTTCAGTTAGAATTTTTTTACGGACTCTAATGCTTTTAGGGGTTACTTCTACTAGTTCATCATCATCAATAAATTCTAAAGCTTGCTCTAGTGAAAACCTAATTGGTGGGGTAAGAACTTGTGCTTCATCAGTGCCAGATGCGCGCATGTTGGTTAATTGCTTACCTTTAAGTACATTAACGGTTAAGTCATTAGCACGAGAATGTAACCCAGCTATCATTCCTTCATAAACCTCTTCACCATGACCTATGTATAAACGACCACGTTCTTGTAGGTTAAATAGTGCAAATGTTAAGGCTTTACCTTGAGCGTTTGAAATTAGTACACCATTTTGGCGTTCACCTAATGTGCCTGCAAATTTTTCGCCATAATGAGAGAAGCTTGAGAATATTAAACCGTTACCTTGAGTAGCAGTCATAAATTCTGTTCTAAAGCCTATTAAACCACGAGAAGGTATAACAAAATCAATACGCACACGACCACTTCCATCAGGAACCATGTCTTCCATTATTGCTTTACGCATACCTAATTTTTCCATTACTGTTCCTTGATTTTCTTCAGGAACATCAACGGTTAGGTTTTCGTAAGGTTCTTGCATTACACCATCAACTTCACGGAAAATAACTTCAGGGCGAGAAATTCCCATTTCAAAACCTTCACGACGCATGGTTTCTATTAATACTGATAAATGTAGTTCTCCACGCCCAGATACACGGAATTTATTAGCATCTTCAGTATCTTCAACTCTAAGAGCAACATTGGTTAATAATTCTTTATCTAGTCGTTCACGTATTTGGCGAGAAGTTAATAATTTACCTTCTTTACCAACAAATGGGGAGTTATTTACTTGAAAGGTCATGCTAACAGTAGGTTCATCAATTGATAATTTTGGCAGAGCCACTACATTATCAGGATTACAGATGGTATCAGAAATAAAGAGAGGATCAAAACCAGAGAATGCAATAATATCTCCGGCATTTGCTTGGTCAGTATTAATCCTTTCTAAACCAAGATAGCCAAAAATTTCGCCCATTTTTCCGCTACGGATTTTTCCTTCATCATTAATGATTTTAACAGGCATATTAACTTTGGCAACACCTTGTTTGATACGACCCGTACCAATTATGCCTTTGTAACTATCATAATCAAGAGAGATAACTTGTAATTGGAATGGAGCATCCATATCTACTTGTGGGGCTGATACTTTATCAATAATAGTTTCAAATATAGGGGTCATGTCGCCTTCACGAACATCTTCTTCAAAACCTGAAAAACCATTTAAACCAGAAGCATAAATAACATTAAAATCCATTTGTTCATCATTTGCACCTAAACGATCAAATAAATCAAAAGTTTGGTCTAGTACCCAATCAGGTCTTGCTCCTGGGCGGTCAATTTTGTTTATAACGACTATAGGCTTTAAACCTTGTTTTAGAGCTTTTTCGGTTACAAACCTAGTTTGTGGCATTGGTCCTTCCACTGCATCAACTAATAACAACACTGAGTCAACCATTGATAAAATTCGCTCTACTTCGCCACCAAAGTCAGCGTGCCCTGGGGTGTCAACTATATTAATTCGGTAGTCATTCCAGTTTACTGCGGTGTTTTTAGATAGGATTGTAATTCCGCGTTCTTTTTCAAGATCATTCGAGTCCATCATGAGTTCACCAGTATCTTTAATACGAACATCGTCTAAAGTGCCAGATTGTTTTAAAAGTTGATCAACTAGGGTTGTTTTTCCGTGGTCAACATGGGCAATAATCGCAATATTACGAATATGATCGGCGTTCATAATTACAGTCTCTAAAATTTTAAAAAAGGTATTATACCCTAATCCCTAGATAGAGATTGGATATATAGTGCTAGACCTTGTTTGCTAAGCGTTTGCAAGTGATAACTGCTTGACTAGGCGTAGCCGTAGGTTAAGCGGGCATTTTTTGTTAAGTGCTTCCTTAAATAAAAGTAAGATAATATTTAATTGTTTGAAATAATTAACTTATTTTAGTCTTTTTTTAAAAAAGCACCTAAATTTTTAAAAATAATTTTTCAGAAATTCTTTCAATTACAATCATTATTTTTACAGGGGAGTTTATTGAGTTCTTCTTTGCCGTATCTTCTTTCCATTATTAGGTAACTTTTGAAAGTTCCATATGCCATAGTGCCTATTATTATGCCTATTAGTGCAAAAACAGCAGTAACTTTACCTTCTCCTATCATTGCAGGGATAGTTCCTGGGCAGGAAGCGGTAAGCCCCCAGCCTGTTCCAAATAAAAATGCCCCCACGATTAAACCTTTTTTATATGGTTTTTTAACAAAGCCTATTTCTTTTTTAGTGGTTATAGATTTTATGCGGAACTTTTTTAATAATAGTACGCCTATAATTGCTACGGCTACAGATGTAGCAACAACAATTAACAGTTGAGAATCAATAAGTAAAAACATTTTTGCATGGTAATCATAGGTAGTAGCACCAGCTTTACTCATTATAAAACCAAACCCAATGCCCATGATCCAACCTAAAATATTATTTTGGTTGTTTTTTAGAAATGTAGTCATATGATTTATTTTAAGCCTTAAGTATTAAATAGCAATTGGGTTGTAAAAAAAGCACTAGCAAAAAATACCGCACCTGCTAATAAGCTAGCAGGGTTTAGCATTGCACCACCAACTAAGGCATGCCCTGTCGTACAAGCTCCTGCTAGCCTTGCTCCAAAGCCTAATAAAGCTCCACCAAGCACAATCCAAATAGCTTTGCCTGCATAAGTTTGTGGTAATATTTCATCATACATACCCATGCTGAATGACAGCTGCCAAGGTTCAGGAGAGCTTAAGGCACTTAATAGGCCTCCAATAGGTATTCCTAATAAAAACCATAACTTAGAGTTGTTTTTCTTTGCATATTCACCAGTATTAAAAAACTCAATACGTGAAGTCATCATGCCACATAAATTGCCATATCCAGTTGAGCAACCTGCAGGTTTACCCATTAACCAAAAATGAAATATTACAAAGATTCCTAGTAATATTCCTGCAACCCATGCTTCCCAAACTAGTATTTCCATTTTTTTCTCGTAAAATTATTAAAGGCGTCTTAAGTAGCCCTGAATTTAATATTCTAAGTCTTTAAGTTTGGAGTAGCAAAAAAAAAACATAATGGTAGGTATAGAAATTTTTTATAACCTTGTTTTAAAAGTATTGATTTGTCTTTACAAAGT
This sequence comes from uncultured Piscirickettsiaceae bacterium, assembly GCA_964549645.1. Classification (GTDB taxonomy): domain Bacteria; phylum Pseudomonadota; class Gammaproteobacteria; order Thiomicrospirales; family Thiomicrospiraceae; genus Hydrogenovibrio. Next base: position 13,675 of record CAZJWQ010000012.1, read on the forward strand.
AAGAGAAAGTTTATATAATCATTAATTGTAGTAGTAATAGTTATCATTTTGAGAACTAAAAAGGAGGGGAGGGCAATGGCACAAGTAAACATTACAGTTTCAACTGATAAGTTAGCTGAATTAATTAATTCTGGGGCATTATCTGGCTCTGAAATTAGTTCAGAAGATTTTATTGTAAAACAATTAATCCAATCATTGTGTTTAAAAGGTTGCGCACGTAAACTTTGCTCAAATTGTGCGTTTGCAGATTGTTGTGGGATTTCATTATTTGGTCAACAAAAAACTTATATTTCTGCTGACGCTATTTTATAATTTAGTCTAAAAAATACTTTATTACTTAGATTCTATGGGTTTCATTTGTGGAAACAGCAGTACATCTTTTATAGATGCGCTATCAGTAAATAACATTACTAGCCTGTCAATACCTATACCTTCACCAGCTGTTGGTGGCATGCCGTGCTCTAAAGCTTTAATATAATCTTCATCATAATGCATGGCTTCATCATCTCCAGCATCTTTTGCCATTACTTGTGATTTAAATCTTTCTGCTTGATCTTCAGCATCGTTTAATTCATTAAAACCATTAGCTAATTCTCTGCCTCCAATAAATAATTCAAATCTATCAGTAATAGTTTCATCATCATCATTTCTTCGTGCTAGGGGAGATACTTCAGCAGGGTAGTGAGTTATAAAAGTTGGATTAATCAGCTTTTCTTCAACATGCTCTTCAAAAATTTCAGTAATTATTTTTCCTAAACCAAATGATGGCTTTATGTTAACTTTCATTTGCTTGGCTAAAGTGGTGGCAGTTTCAATAGTTGCTAGCATGCTAGGTTCAACTTGTGGGTTATATTTAATGATAGACTCTTTCATGGTAAGCCTTGCAAATGGTTTAGTAAAGTCTATAACTTGCCCTTGATACGGAACTTGGGTTGAGCCAAGCGCTAACTGAGCAATTTCTTTTAACATTTCTTCAGTGTAATCCATTAGTTGGCTATAGTCAGTGTAAGCTGCATAAAATTCAACCATAGTGAATTCTGGATTATGTCTGGTTGATAAACCTTCATTACGAAAACTACGATTTATTTCAAATACTCTTTCAAAGCCACCAACTACTAATCTTTTTAGATAAAGCTCTGGGGCAATTCTTAAGTATAAAGGTATATCTAGTGCATTGTGGTGCGTGGCAAAAGGTTTGGCTGTAGCTCCACCAGGTATTGCATGCATCATTGGGGTTTCTACTTCCATATAGCCTTTATTAATTAAAAAATTACGTATGTGTTGTATTATGTTTGAACGTAGTTTAAATGTATTTCTAGTGTTTTCATTTACAATCAAGTCTACATATCTTTGGCGGTATTTAATCTCTTGATCTTGTAAACCATGAAATTTATCTGGTAGGGGGCGGATTGATTTAGTAATTAATTCAATAGCTTCTACATGTATAGAAAGCTCGCCTGTGTTGGTTTTAAACAAGTAGCCTTCTGCACCAACTATATCCCCCAAGTCCCATTTTTTAAATTGAGTATTGTAAAAATCAGTTGGTAATTCATCTCGTGTTACATAAAGTTGGATTCTTCCATCAGTATCTTGTAAGGTCGCAAAACTAGCTTTGCCCATAATACGACGTAACATCATTCTTCCTGCCACTTTAACTTTTATAGGTTCTTTGGCGGCTAATTCTTCTTTGGTAAATTTATCATATTTTTTGAGCAAATCAGCCGAAATATTTTGGCGACGGAATGAGTTAGGGTAGCTATGACCTATTTTTTTTAAAGCATGTAATTTTGCACGGCGCTCTGCAATAATTTTATTTTCATCAACTTCTGTTATTTTAGAGTTGTTATCTGGCATGTTTTTTCCTATTGAGACCTTTGCACGAGGTTATTCACGGATTAAAATGGCTATAATTACGCATCTTTCAGCCAAAAAAACGCTCAATAGCTAGCTATTAAGCTTATTTTTTGACTAAAATCTGCAAAATTCTAGCTCATTTTACTCTCGTGACTAACTCGTGCAAAGGTCTCCTATTATTTTAAAGGTTAAAAAAAGCGTAATTCTTAGTGGAATTAAATTCCTGCTTTTAAATTAGGGATAATAAACTGATCTAAAGCTCCATCTAGCACTGCTCCAGTGTTACCCGTTTCTATATTTGTTCTTAGGTCTTTTATTCTACCTGAATCTAAAACATAAGAACGAATTTGGCTACCCCAGCCTATATCAGATTTGCTGTCTTCTAATTCTTGTTTTTCGGCGTTACGATTAAGCATTTCTAGTTCGTATAATTTTGCTCGTAGTTGCTTCATAGCTTCTGCTTTATTTTGATGTTGTGAACGCCCATTTTGGCACTGTGTAACCGTATTAGTAGGTAGATGAGTAATACGTACCGCAGATTCTGTTTTGTTTACATGCTGTCCACCAGCACCACTTGCTCTATATACATCGATACGTAAGTCGGCTGGGTTAATATCAACTACAAAGGTATCATCAATTTCTGGAGATACAAATACCGAGGCAAAAGAAGTATGGCGTTTATTACTAGAATCAAAAGGTGATTTACGCACTAAACGATGTACACCAGTTTCGGTACGAGCCCAGCCAAAAGCATAATCGCCTTTTATATGAATAGTTGCCCCTTTAACACCAGCAACATCACCTGCTGTGACCTCTAATAGTTTGGTGCTAAAGCCATGAGAATCTGCCCAGCGTAAATACATGCGTAAAATCATTTCTGCCCAATCTTGGGCTTCTGTGCCACCTGAGCCAGATTGGATTTCTAGGTAACAATTATTTTGATCTAGTTCACCTGCAAACATACGTTGAAACTCTAATTGATCAATAGCATTTTTTAAACGAGATAATTCTATTTCAACTTCTGTAACCAGTTCTTTATCTTGCTCTATTTCTGCCATTTCTAATAGCTCTTGAGCTTCTGCTAAGCTTAATTCTAAGTCAAGAATAGTATTTACAATTTTATCTAAAAAAGATTTTTCTTTTCCTAGTGATTGAGCTTTTTCAGGGTTGCTCCAAACAGTAGAATCTTCTAGTTCTTTATTAACTTCTTCTAATCTTTCTTGTTGAGCATCAAAGTCAAAGATACCCCCTAAGCACTTGTGTACGTTGGTTAAAGTCTTTAATTTGATTGTAAAGTGGGCTTAATTCCATTAGTTTTTCTTAGTTTTTGATTTTTATTAAAGAGGGGATTTTACCATTTTGGAGACCTGCGGTAGCATTTATATTTAAATCGACTTAAAATAAATTTAAGTTATTTTGACTTTTGTCGATATTATATAATACAAGTTAGTTTAATATTTTATTAGGGGTTGATTATGGCTATTTCAAATGTAACAAATATAATGCAAAATTATAAAAACATAGCCTCTAATGATACTATTAAAAATCAACCTCATAGTCCTGTGCAAACTTTAGCTAATGGTGATAAAGAAGTTCATGGGGTTAGCTTTTCTACTTCTACACAAGCCATAAGAGCAGAGCAACAGGCGAGTGTAATAGAACATTTTTTTAATGATGGGTCTACAGCAACTACAGATGCTATGAAGTTAACCTTTAAAGCGGCTATTGAAAAAATAAATGAAATGTTTTCACTTAGTGCTCCTGAAGAAAGTGAAAAACTGATTAACCAAGAAAAATTAAATGAAGAGGGGATAGGCTTTTGGTCTCCTGAAAATACTGCCAACAGAATTGTAGAAACAGCATCATTCTTTTTTGCAGCATTTAAAAATGCTAACCCATCTCTTGATGGTACAGAATTAATAGAAAAGTTTAATGAAGTTGTAGGTGGAGGTTTAAAGCAAGGTTTTGAAGATGCTAAGGGTATTTTAGATGGCGTAGATGTTTTTGCTGGTTCTATACAAGAAAATTTTGATAAAACTGTTGCTTTAGTAGAGCAAGGAATGCAAGGTTTTGGTGAAAATAAACTAGAAGAGCTTTTACAAAGTACTTCTAGTTAGATAAAGCATATATGGGCACCTCTAATCCAATTTTTATCTTTGGGTTAGGGCGCTATTTATTTTAGGTAATATTAATTATAAGCTGTTTGTAAGGTATTCTGCAATAAAGTAGCTATAGTCATAGGACCTACTCCGCCAGGTACAGGAGTGATCCAACTAGCATTTTCTTTGGCAGATTTGAACTCTACATCTCCTACTAAAGAACCATTTTCTAAACGATTAATGCCAACATC
>CAZJWQ010000013.1:0-16726 GCA_964549645.1 uncultured Piscirickettsiaceae bacterium
GATTTTTGTATAAGACCCTAATCCTCGGATAGAGATTGGATATATAGTGCTAGCTCTTATTAGCTAAGCGTTTGCAAAAAATCTTAGCTTAACCCATCGGTTAAGCGGGCATTTTTTATGAATGCATAGCGAATAAGGGCTGGTGCTAGATGCCAATTCTCTATTCGGGGATTAGGGTAAGGGGTCATAATAATGAGAAAGTTATTTGTTGCTGGAAACTGGAAAATGCATGGTAATAAAGACTTTATTAAAGGCTTGGTTACCAATTTAAATAATAAAGTTGCATTAATTGATAATGTAAATGTTGCAGTTTGCCCGCCAGCTATTTATTTAGATTATGTAAATGGTTTGCTAGATAATAAAATATCTTTAGCTGCTCAAAATATTGCTATTGAAGCCAAGCAAGGTGCTTTTACTGGCGAAGTGTCAGTGGCAATGATAAAAGATATTGGTTGTACCTATGTTGTTTTAGGTCATTCAGAGCGAAGAGCTATTTATGGTGAAACCAATGAGCAGGTAGCCCAAAAAGTAGCAACTGCTTTAAGTGCTAAGGTTACCCCTATAGTGTGTGTAGGTGAAACCCTTGCTCAAAGAGAAGCAGGGGAGTTAGATAAAGTTATATCTAGCCAGTTAAATGCAGTTATAGAAAAAGTAGGAATTAAAGCTTTTGATAATATTGTTATTGCTTATGAGCCTGTTTGGGCAATTGGTACAGGTAAAACAGCATCTTCTGCACAAGCACAAGAAGTACATGCTTTTATTAGGTCAATATTAGCAAAATTAGATACTGTAATAGCCCAAAAAGTTATTATTCAGTATGGAGGAAGTGTTAAGCCAAATAATGCAAAAGAGCTGTTCGCACAGCCAGACATTGATGGTGGCTTAATTGGTGGGGCATCTTTAGATGCGGAAGATTTTATAGCCATTTGTATGGCCGGAGATTAGTTGTGTTTAGTATTGTTTTAATAGTTCATTTAGTAATTTCAGTTTTTTTAGTTATATTAGTGCTGTTGCAACACGGTAAAGGTGCTGAAGCTGGTGCAAATTTTGGTGGTGGAGGTTCTTCTTCACAAACTGTATTTGGTGGCGGGGGTGCTAGTAGTTTTATGTTACAGCTAACATCGGTTATTGCCGCTTTATTTTTTGTTACTAGCTTAACATTAGCTTATTTAGGTGCGCAACAAGCCAGAGGCTTTCAAAGTGTGGTGGTGCAGCAACCAACCACAACAGAAATTATAGTGCCAGAGAGAGTTGGTGTACCAATAATACCTGAGTAAAAGTTTAACACCCTAATCCTCTATCGGGGGGTTAGGGTCATAAGCCGATGTGGTGGAATTGGTAGACACGCTATCTTGAGGGGGTAGTGGCGCAAGCTGTACCGGTTCAACTCCGGTCATCGGCACCATATAGATAGTTAATAATCGTTACTCTTTAAGGAGGCACTGAACAACTGATTAAAATTCTGGCAACGCCAAGTTTTCATCATCAAGGCATCATTTCGCAATAATAACTAGTTATTGTAAGAAATGATAACGCAGAGGATGTAAACTTGGCTAAGCCCCGAAGGGCGTGGCTTCTAGCCCATCACTTCGTCGTTATGTGTTTTGACAATAGCTAGCTATTGCCTGCAACACATGCCTAGAATTGATGGGCTAGAAGTCCACGCAGAATTTCAATCAGTTGTTCAGTGCCTCCTTAAGGAGACACTGAACAACCGCCAATTATTTTTTACTGGCTAAAATGCACGACAACTTCCGTTAAATTCGACGCAATAGCCAGCTATTACGACGCATTTAACGAAACTTGACGCACATTTTTTCTCAGTAAAATTCTAATCGCGGTTATTCAGTGTCTCCTTAAAGATTGCGATGGAGCATTTTAAAAAAGTCATGATTAAGGTCATGATTTTAGCTTGACAAAAAGGTTATAAACAATGTTAGAAAATTATTTACCAGTTTTGGTTTTCATTGTACTGGGGTTGCTGTTTGGGATTGGCCCAATGCTTATAGGTTATTTATTAGGCCCACAAAATCCAGACTCTGAAAAAGATTCTCCGTATGAATGTGGTTTTGAAGCCTTTGAAGATTCTCGTATGAAATTTGATGTTAGGTTTTATTTAGTAGCTATCCTATTTATAATTTTTGATTTAGAAATTGCATTTTTATTCCCTTGGGCAATTGCATTAGAAGAAGTAGGTACATTTGGCTTATTATCTATGGCAGTTTTCCTAGGCTTGCTGGTAGTTGGCTTTATATATGAATGGAATAAAGGAGCTCTTGAATGGGAATAGAAGGAGCTTTAAAAGAAAGTATTGTAACTACTTCAGCAGATAAATTAATAAACTGGGCAAGAACAGGTTCCTTATGGCCTATGACTTTTGGGTTAGCTTGTTGTGCGGTTGAAATGATGCAAGCAGGTGCTTCTCGTTATGATTTAGATAGATTTGGTATTATTTTTAGACCAAGCCCAAGGCAATCGGATGTTATGGTGGTTGCAGGTACCTTAGTAAATAAAATGGCTCCAGCTTTGCGTAAAGTTTATGACCAAATGGCAGAACCACGCTGGGTTATTTCTATGGGATCATGTGCTAATGGTGGTGGTTATTATCATTATTCTTACTCTGTAGTTAGAGGTTGTGATCGTATTGTGCCAGTAGATATTTATGTACCAGGTTGCCCACCAACTGCCGAAGCTTTATTGTATGGGATTATTCAACTACAAAATAAAATTAAACGCACTAACACGATTGCTCGTTAAAGAAATCTATATATGAAAAAATCAATACTTAATTTAAAAAATAATTTAAATGACATTCTTGGTGATAGTGTTATTAATTTAGTTTTTCATAATGGTGAATTGACTATTGAACTTTCTCCAGATAATGCCCTCGTAAATTTTGAATTATTAAAGACAGAATTAAAATTTGAGCAGTTAATGGATCTTTGTGGTGTTGATTATTTAAGTTTTGGCAATACCAATTGGGAAACAAGAACCGCAGTAAATAAAGGCTTTAGTAGAGGTGTATTTGATTTTGAAGAAGAAGAAGAAGATGAAGATCTAGTTAAGCCAAGGCGTTTTGCTAGTGTTTATCATTTATTATCTGTAGAAAGAAACGTACGTTTAAGAGTAAAAGTTTTCCCAAAAGATACTAAAATGCCAATAGTACCATCTGTAGTTGAAATTTGGAGCAGTGCCAATTGGTTTGAAAGAGAAGCTTTTGATTTATTAGGTATTATTTATGAAGGTCATCCAGATTTAAGGCGTTTATTAACTGATTATGGCTTTATTGGACATCCTTTACGTAAAGACTTCCCGTTAGTAGGGCAAGTTGAAATGCGTTATGACAATGAAAAAAAACGAGTAATCTATGAGCCGGTTACCATAGAAAATAGAGTAAATGTACCTAGGGTTATTCGTGAAGATAAAGTATCTAATAAAGATGAAGGTGTTTAGGAGGTAATATGGCTGAAATTCGTAACTATACACTCAACTTTGGTCCTCAGCATCCATCTGCTCACGGGGTATTACGCTTAGTTCTTGAGTTAGATGGAGAAACAATTGTACGTTCTGATCCGCACGTAGGTTTATTGCATCGTGGTACTGAAAAATTAGCAGAATATAAGCCATACAATCAATCAATTGGCTATATGGATAGGCTTGATTATGTTTCTATGATGTCAAATGAACATGCTTATGTTATGGCTATAGAAAAAATGCTTGGTGTTGAAGTGCCAGAGCGAGCTCAATATATACGAGTTATGTTTGATGAAATAACCAGAATTCTAAATCACTTAATGTGGTTAGGAGCTCATGCTTTAGATATCGGTGCTATGACCATATTCTTATATGCCTTTAGAGAGCGTGAAGATTTAATGGATTGTTATGAAGCTGTTTCTGGGACAAGAATGCATGCAACCTATTATAGACCTGGTGGAGTTTATCGTGATTTACCTGATTCAATGCCTAAGCATAAAGCCTCAAAATGGCATTCAGGCAAAAAATTAGACAAGTTAAATGCAATACGAGAAGGTACTTTATTAGATTTTATAGAAACTTTTACTGATCGCTTTCCTAATTATGTAGATGAATATGAAACACTGTTAACTGATAATCGTATCTGGAAGCAAAGAACCGTAGATATAGGAATAGTATCCCCAGAAAGAGCCTTGCAATTAGGTTTTACTGGTCCGATGTTAAGAGGTTCTGGTTTTGCGTGGGATTTAAGAAAGCAACAACCTTATGAGGTTTATGATAAGTTAGATTTTGATATTCCGGTTGGCGTTACTGGTGATTGTTATGATCGTTACTTAGTAAGAATAGCTGAAATGCGTGAGTCTAACAAAATAATAAAGCAGTGCGTTGACTGGTTAAAAGTTAATAAAGGCCCTGTTATGACTGATGATAACCGAGTTGCCCCACCAAGCAGAGAATATGCTAAAACTAATATGGAAGCACTGATTCATCATTTTAAATTATTCACAGAAGGTTACACAATACCAAGTGGTGAAATTTATAGTGCGGTTGAGCATCCAAAAGGTGAATTTGGCATTTATATGGTGTCAGATGGAGCCAATAAACCTTATAGATTAAAAGTTAGAGCCCCTGGTTTTGCACATATAGCTTCTTTAGATGAAATGGCTAGAGGGCATATGATTGCAGATGTTGTTGCCATAATTGGTACACAAGATATTGTATTTGGGGAGGTTGACCGATGAATGAAAAAAGTTTAGACCTTAGCCAAGAAATAAGTCAAGAGCTTAAACATTGTGTAATTCAAGGCAAGGTTAAAGAAAGAATTGACCGTTGGATATCTCATTATCCATTAGAAAACCGCAAGTCAGCCCTAATGCCTGCGTTAAGAATAGTACAAGAAGTGAGTAATGGCTACCTAACTACTGAATTAATGGATGAAGTAGCCCATTATCTTAATTTACGCCCAATAGAAGCCTATGAAGTAGCAACCTTCTACTCTATGTATCAACACCAGCCAGTTGGTAAATATCAAATATGTTTATGTACCAATTTATCTTGTATGTTAAGAGGTTCAGATGATTTATTAGAGCATATGAAAGAAAAAATATCCGTAAAAAATGTTGGAGAAGTTTCTCCAGATGGTAAATTTTCAATTAGAAAAGTTGAGTGTGCAGGAGCCTGTGCAGGGGCTCCAATGATGTGGATTGGTAAAACTTATTATGAGAACCTTACCAATGAATCTGTAGATGAAATACTTGACGAGTTGGAGTAATTAGTTATGGTTCATCAAAATGAATGTTGCTATAGAACACACCACCTTGAAAATTCTTGGGATATTGAAGCCTATTTATCAGTTGGTGGTTATCAAATTTGGCGAAAAATATTAGCAGGAGAATTATCTCCAGCAGAGATTATTGAAGAAGTAAAAGCTTCAAATATTAGAGGTAGAGGTGGGGCAGGTTTTCCTACAGGTTTAAAGTGGAGCTTTATGAATAGAAATGCTCCAGGGATAAAATATATTGTTTGTAATTCTGATGAGTCAGAGCCTGGAACATTTAAAGATCGTGATATTATGCGTTTTAACCCACATCAACTGATAGAAGGCATGATGATTGCAGGCTATGTTATAGGAGCTAGTAAGGGTTATAACTATATTAGAGGTGAATTTTGGGAACCTTATAAACGTTTTACAGGGGCAATTGACCAAGCAAGAGAAGCAGGTTTATTAGGTAATAATATTTTAGACTCAGGTTGGGATTTTGATTTATTTGCCCATTTAGGTGGTGGAGCTTATATTTGTGGAGAAGAAACCGCTTTACTTGAATCTATAGAAGGTAAAAAAGGGCAACCCAGATTTAAACCACCTTTCCCTGCCAGTTATGGTTTATTTGGCAGACCAACCACTATAAATAATACAGAAACCTTAACCTCTATACCTGTTATTTTAGCCAAAGGTGGTAAGTGGTTTTCTGACTTAGGGGTTAAAAATGCTGGCGGAACTAAGTGTTATGCAGTTTCAGGGCATATTAATAAACCTGGTGCCTATGAAGTAAGAATGGGAACTAAGTTTGAAGATTTATTAGAATTGTCTGGCGGCATGTGGAAAAATCGCAAAATGAAAGCAATTATTCCAGGTGGTTCATCAACTGCGGTAATTCCTGCTGAAAATACAGTTGGTATGACTATGGATTACGATTCTATAGCAAAAGCAGGCTCTTTTCTTGGGGCTGGTTCATTAATGGTTATGGACGAAACCACCGATATGGTGAAATGCTTAGAAAGGTTAACATGGTTTTATTATGACGAATCATGTGGGCAATGCACACCTTGTAGGGAAGGCACAGGCTGGATGTATCGAGTAGTACACCGTATTCGACAAGGGCAAGGTCGTCCAGAAGATATTCAGTTGTTAAATGAAGTGTCAGGGAAAATAATGGGTAAAGTTATTTGTGGTCTTGGTGATGCGGCCGCTATTCCTGTAGAAAGTTTTTTAAAGCATTACGAGCATGAATTTCGTCATTATATAGAGCATGGATGTAGTATTTTCGACCGAGTGTAGGAAATATTTTATAAAACATAAATCCTGCAAGTGCTTGCACACATATAGCACAAGCTATTTATTTGTATAGCGATTTTAATTCTTCGAGAATATCAATAAGTATTCTGCTCGAATTAAATTAGCTATACAAATAAATATCTTGCACTCTATATGCACAATCACTTGCAGGATTTAGGTAAAAGTTTTAGGTTTAATTGTTATGGTAAAAATTGAAATTAACGGACAGGTAGTTGAGGCACATGAAGGCGACATGCTAATAGATGTTGCTGATGATGCGCAAATTGCCATACCTCGTTTCTGTTATCACAAAAAATTATCAATTGCGGCTAATTGTCGCATGTGCTTAGTTGAGGTGGAGGGTGCTCCTAAAGCTTTGCCTGCCTGTGCTACACCTGTAACAGATGGCATGAAAGTACAAACAAAATCAGCCAGAGCTATATCGGCACAAAAATCTGTAATGGAGTTTTTGCTAATAAATCATCCTCTTGATTGCCCAATATGTGACCAAGGTGGAGAATGTGAATTACAAGATGTTGCTATGCAATATGGTGATGACGTTTCAAAATTTTCAGAAGCAAAACGAGTTGTTGCAGACAAAAGTATTGGTGCATTAATACATACAGATATGACTCGTTGTATTCACTGCACACGTTGCGTACGTTTTGGGCAAGAAATAGGTGGCATCATGGAATTAGGTGCAACTGGTAGAAGTGAGTGGATGGAAATAGGTACTTATATTGAACAATCAGTAACTTCTGAAATGTCAGGTAATATGATAGATTTATGCCCTGTTGGAGCTTTAACTTCAAAACCTTATAGGTTCTCAGCACGCCCGTGGGAATTAAAATCACATAGATCTATCTCGCCACATGATAGTATTGGTTCTAATATTATTATCCACTCTAAAAATAATGAAGTAAAAAGAGTTGTCCCAAGAGAAAAAGAATCAATTAATGAAATTTGGATCTCTGATAGAGATAGATTTGCTTATGAAGGGGTTAATAGCAAAGACAGATTAACCCAACCACTAATTAAAGAAAATAATATATGGCGTGAAGTCTCTTGGGAAACAGCTCTTGAATTTACTACAAATAAATTAAAGCATTACAGCCTTGAAGCTGATGAGGTTGGTGTGTTAGCATCACCTACTGCAACTATTGAAGAGCTATATCTTTTACAAAAACTAGTAAGAGGCTTAGGTATTTGTAATATTGATACTCGTTTACGCCAACAAGATTTTGCATTAGATAATATGGGTTTTGTTAAACCTGAATTACTACACTCATTTGAAGAGGTAGAAAGTTTAGAATCTACTTTATTGGTAGGTTCTTATTTACGCCATGAACTACCTATGTTAAACCATCGTTTACGTAAGGCACAGTTAGCAGGTAATGTTGTTTCATCACTTAACCCTGAAGATTTTGACATAAATTATGACATAACTAATAAATTATTATCTGCTAGCTTGGTTGATGATTTAAAGTTAATTTTAACCGCATTAAATAAGCAAAATAATGCTGAAATCACGCCAATTCATACAGCAATAGCCTCTTCTTTAAAAGAGTCTAAAAACTCTTCTATTATGCTAGGGCAAATAGCTCAAATGGATATTAATTTTGCACAAGTATTAAAGTTAAGTAGTGATATTGCTAAATTAACTAAGTCAGCTTTAAATGTATTACCTATTGCAGCCAATGATGTAGGTGCTTATATGGTTAACTTTTTACCAGAAAAAGGTAAAAATGTTAAGCAAATGATAACTACGGGCATGAAAGCATTTGTTAATTTATCTTTAGAACCAGAGCATGATATTAATAATAAGCAAGCTATTGAAGCTATGAAGAATGCTGAATTTGTATTAAATTTTAGCTCCTTTGATACTAGCATACAAAGAGAATATGCCGATGTTTTATTACCTATGGCAGCGTTTTCTGAAACCGCAGGTACTTATGTAAATGCCATGGGGACTAAACAGTCATTTAAAATGGCAGTAGAACCAAAAGGTGATTCTAAAGCAGCATGGAAGGTCTTTAGAGTTTTGGGTAATATGTTAAATTTAGAAGGCTTTGAGTATACCCATTCCAACCAAGTATTAGCAGACATTATAGAAAATAAAAATAAATTAATTATTGATGACCTTGAAATAAATATGGGGTTAAATATCAAAGAAAATAAAACACCATTGGTAGCTATTTATGCAGTAGATTCAATAGTTAGGCGTGCGACATCTTTACAATCAGCTGTTAAATCAGTAGTTAAGGTATAGGGGGTTTTTAAATGTTTAATTCACTACAAGCATGGCTCTCGTTATTTGTTTTTGATTGGTTAGCAATACTTTTAACTTTATTGGTACAAGCCATGGTGGTTATTATGCCATTAATGTTAGCAGTTGCTTATTTAACCTTAGCAGAGCGTAAAGTAATTGGCTTTATGCAGGTAAGAATGGGGCCAAACCGAGTAGGTCCGTTTGGTCTATTACAGCCTATTGCTGATGCTCTTAAGCTAATGAATAAAGAAATAATTTTACCATCCCAGTCTAATTTATATTTATTTGTATTAGCACCTACTTTAGCTATAGCACCAGCTATAGCTGCTTGGGCAGTAATCCCGTTTGATGCTGGAGTGGTAGTTTCAAATATAAATGCAGGGGTTTTATATGTGCTTGCTGTTTCTTCTATAGGTGTTTATGGGATTATTATTGCTGGTTGGGCGTCTAACTCTAAATATGCTTTTTTAGGAGCCATGCGAGTTTCAGCACAAAAAATATCTTATGAAATAGCCATGGGTTTTGCTTTAGTAACAGTGTTAATGGTTGCAGGTAGCATGAATTTAACAGCTATTGTTGAAGCTCAACAAGGAGGTATGCTTAATTGGTTATGGGTACCTTTATTTCCAATGTTTTTAGTTTATTTTATTTCGGGTGTAGCTGAAACAAACCGAGCTCCTTTTGATGTGGCAGAGGGTGAGTCAGAAGTTGTGGCAGGTTTCCATGTTGAGTATTCAGGTATGGGATTTGCGGTATTTTTCTTAGCAGAATATGCCATGATGATTTTAATCTCTTTCATGACCGCAATTATGTTTATGGGTGGGTGGTTATCACCATTTGAAGGTATTCCAGTTTTAGAAGATATGTTTGCTTGGGTACCTGGTTTTGCGTGGTTATTTCTTAAGGTTTCTTTTTTACTATTTGTATTTTTATGGTTAAGAGCCACTTTCCCAAGATATCGTTATGATCAAATTATGCGTTTGGGTTGGAAGGTATTAATTCCATTAACTATTTTTTGGGTGTTTGTAGTTATGGCAATGAAATTCTTTGACTTTGGTCCATGGTTTAATTAAAGGAAGCTCTGATTAACTAAGGTAAAAATTAGACTGAGATAAAATTGTTCTAATTTGTTCTGAGATGAGGAGTAATAGCTAGCTATTGCAACGAATTGCAGAGTAAATTAGGGCAATTTTAGCCAGTATAAAATTATCTTAGTTAATCAGACCTTCCTAAAGGAGGAATGGTTAGTATGCTTGCATTTATAAAACATCAAATTAAAACCTTTACTCTTTTTGAGCTATTTAAAGGTTTAGCATTAACGGGAAAATATTTCTTTAAAAAGAAAATAACAGTTCGTTATCCAGAAGAAAAAACTCCTATCTCACCAAGGTTTAGAGGGCATCATGCCTTACGTCGCTATGAAAATGGTGAAGAAAGATGTATTGCTTGTAAATTATGTGAAGCGGTTTGCCCTGCTAATGCCATAACTATTGAGTTTGAACAAAGGGATGATGGTTCTCGTAGAACAACCCAGTATGACATTGATATGTTTAAGTGTATTTATTGTGGCTTTTGTGAAGAATCATGCCCTGTTGATGCCATCGTAGAAACAAGAGTTTTTGAATACGAATTTCATGAACGTGGTCCTAGCATTGTTACCAAAGACAGGTTACTAGCTTTTGGCGATGAACATGAAGAGCAAATAGCAGAAGATAGAGCTGTTGATGCTAAATACCGATAAAACCACCGATAAAACCACCAAGAGAAAACTATGACATTTTTAGAATTTATATTTTATTTATTAGCAGGTATAGCCGTATTGTCTGGCTTAAAAATGATTACTGTTAAAAACCCAGTGCAAGCAGCAATGTGGTTGGTGCTGGGTTTTATAGCAACAGCAGGGGTTTGGATTACCGCAGGAGCAGAGTTTTTAGGCTTAGTTTTAATACTAGTTTATGTTGGTGCTTTAATGGTATTGTTTTTGTTTGTAGTTATGATGATAGATATTAATATGGCTAAAGTAAAAGAAAAATTTACCGCCTATTTACCCTTAGGCATTTTAACTGCAGTAGCTATTTTTGCCATAATGTATTTAGTACTTGGGCCAAATAGATTTGGTTTAGAACATATGCCTGCACCCGCGGCATTAACTGCGGACTTTAGTAACACAAAAGCCATAGCAATCCCATTATATACCGAGCATGCTTATGCCTTTATTTTAGCTGGCGTTTTATTATTACTTGGTATTATCGCCGCTATAACTCTAGCTTTACGCCGTCGCCCTCCTAATACCGTTTTATATCAAGATATAGATAAACAAGTAAAAACGAAAGCAAAAGACAGGTTTAAAATGGTAAAAGTAGAGTCAGTTAAAGAAGAAGATATTAAAGAAACAAAAGAAGGAGATGATAAATGATAGCTCTTTCGGACTTTTTATTATTTGGTGCAATTCTCTTTATGATTGGTATAGTTGGGATATTCTTAAATAGAAAAAATATAATCATTATATTAATGTGTTTAGAATTAATCTTATTGGCTGTAAATACTAATTTAATAGCATTTGCATTTTTCTTAGATGATATTACAGGTCAGATTTTTGTCTTTTTTATATTAACTGTTGCAGCTGCCGAAGTTGCTATAGGTTTGGCCATCATCGTACTAGTGTTCCGTAATCGTAAGAGCATTAGTGTTGATGACCTAGGCACGTTAAAAGGATAAATGATAATGGAATTAGAATATTTACTTACAACTATCATTTTATTACCTTTAGCTGGGGCAATAATTGCAGGAGTGTTTGGTCGTTATATTGGTAGAAGGTTATCTCACCTTGCCGCAACTTCTGGGGTTGCTATGTCAACCGTGTTATCAGCCTATATATTTTGGCTATTTAATATTGAAGGGCACGCTCCCTATGAAGTGTCTGTATATACCTGGCTAGTTTCAGATGGCATTAAATTTGAAATAGGTTATTTAATAGATAGTTTATCTTCAACCATGATGTTAGTAGTAACCTTTGTATCGACCATGGTGCATATTTACACTATTGGTTATATGAATCATGACGAAGATTATGACTATGAAGATCCTTATTATCAAAGGTTTTTTAGTTATCTTTCTTTATTTACCTTTTCAATGCTAACTTTGGTTATGGCAAATAACTTCTTACAACTATTTTTTGGTTGGGAAGCGGTTGGTTTAGTATCTTATCTACTGATAGGTTTCTACATGAAAAGAGACCCAGCAGTTACAGCCAGCTTAAAAGCATTTTTAGTAAATAGAGTCGGAGATTTTGGTTTTATATTAGGTATTGCCGTTATATATATGTATTTTGGCACTCTAAATTATATAGAGTTTTTCGCTGCTTTAGAAGAGCATACTTATACGACTATGAGCTTCTTCCCAGGGGTAGATTGGTCGGTTATTACCGTACTGTGTATTTTATTATTTATTGGAGCAATGGGTAAATCCGCCCAAATGCCACTACACGTTTGGCTACCAGGATCAATGGAAGGTCCAACACCTATTTCTGCCCTTATCCATGCTGCAACTATGGTAACAGCTGGTATATTTATGGTAGCAAGGTTATCGCCTGCCTACGAAATGTCCGAAGTAGCGTTAAGTTTTATTCTAATAATTGGAGCAACCACCGCATTTATGATGGGAATGCTAGGTATTATTCAAAATGATATTAAGCGCGTTGTTGCCTATTCTACACTTTCACAATTGGGTTATATGATAGCCGCACTTGGTGTGTCTGCCTATGCAGCAGGCATGTTCCATGTAATTACTCACGCATTCTTTAAGGCACTATTGTTCCTTGGTGCAGGCTCGGTAATTATTGCCATGCATCACCGGCAAGACATTAGAGAAATGGGGGGGTTATATAAATATATGCCCATTACCTATGGGGCTATATTAATAGGTTCCTTAGCACTAATAGGTTTCCCAGGTTTTTCAGGGTTCTTCTCTAAAGATAGTATATTAATGGCAGTTAGTGGCACAGAAAGGTTTGGCTCTACCTATGCTTATATACTATTATTAATGGGAGTATTTGTTACTGCGTTTTATAGTTTTAGAATGTTCTTTATGGTATTTCATGGTAAAGAGTCAGACTATGTTAAAAGCCATAAAATTAAAGAATCACCTTGGGTTATTACTTTACCGCTAGTGTTATTAGCTATCCCATCTATATTTTTAGGGATACCATTAATGGGCGGTATATTCTCTGGAGAATACTTTGCAGATGCAATAACGGTTCTTCCTGAAAATGATGTGTTATATAGAATATATACAGAAAAATATGAAGGTATTTGGTGGATGATAACCTATGCAATATCTACACCACCAGTTATCTTAGCTATGTTAGGTATGTTTGCGGCATGGTTTTTATATATCTTTAAGCCATCAATCCCTGGGAAGATAAAAAATGCTTGCCCAAGAGGGTTCAAGATTCTTGATAATGCTTATGGTTTTGATCGTTTTAATGATATTGTTTTTACCAAAGGAACCATTAAATTAGGTGAGTTTTTTACTAAACATATTGATATTAAAATAATTGATTCAGGTATGGTAAAAAATAGCTTTATGGCAGTTGCAAATAGTGCGAAAGCCATGAAAAAAGCACAAACAGGTTACATATACCATTATGCATTTGTGATGATAGTGGCTTTGTTAGCCATGCTAGTATGGACAGTATTATTGTAAAAGAGTAACTGTTAACAATGTCTTAATTTTGACACTCTTTGGTAGTTGCTGTATTTAGGCATTAATTAGAGATTTCTTAAGGAAATAAAAAAAATATGTTCGGTTTTCCAATTTTAACCACTCTTATTTGGTTACCTATAATTGCAGGTCTACTAATTCTCTTTATAGGAAGAGATAGACCTACCTTTACCAAATGGTTTACATTAACAATTACTATTACGACCTTTGCTATATCCATATTTCTATGGACAGGCTTTGACACTACTACTGCAGCAATGCAGTTTGAAGAAAAAGTAGCTTGGATACCAAGATTTAATATTTATTATCACCTAGGTGTAGACGGACTATCTATGCCACTAGTCTTGCTAACCACCTTTACACAAGTATTAGTAATAGCATCAGCTTGGGATGTAATAAAAGTAAGAATTGAACAATACATGGGAGCCTTCCTGATTATGGGTGGGGTAATGGTTGGAGTCTTTAGTGCTTTAGATGCAATCTTATTCTATGTGTTTTGGGAGCTGCTACTAATACCAATGTTTATAGTTATTGGTAAATGGGGGGGAGCTAACAGAATTTATGCCACTATGAAGTTCTTTTTATACACCTTCTTCGGCTCAGTATTTATGTTAGTTGCATTCCTATACCTGTACTCACAATCAGGAAGCTTTGCTATTTTAGACTTCCATGCTATGCACATAGGAATGACCGCTCAAATACTAATATTCTTAGCCTTCTTAGTAGCATTTGCGGTAAAAGTACCAATGTTTCCAGTACATACTTGGTTGCCAGACGCCCACGTGCAAGCACCTACCGCAGGTTCTATGATACTAGCTGCCATAATGCTTAAAATGGGTGGTTATGGTTTTGTGCGTTTTAGTTTACCAATTACTCCAGACGCATCAATGATGCTAGATTGGCTAGTTATAGGGCTATCATTAATAGCCATATTCTATATAGGTATAGTAGCCTTAGCACAATCAGATATGAAAAAACTAGTAGCCTACTCATCCATTTCACACATGGGTTTTGTAACACTAGGGATGTTTCTTGTATACGATATTATTCAAAATACTGGTTCAATACAAGGTGCCGCTCTGGGCATGGAGGGGGCAATGATACAAATGATCTCCCATGGATTTATCTCAGGGGCAATGTTCTTAATGATAGGTATTTTATATGATCGGATGCACACCCGAGAAATAAGTGCCTATGGCGGAGTAATTAATAAAATGCCATTATTTGGCTTCTTCGCAGTATTATTTGCCATGGCAAATGCAGGGTTACCAGGAACATCAGGTTTTGTCGGAGAATTTATGGTAATTTTAGCCGCCTTTAAAGCCAATGTTTGGTTCGGGATTATTGCCGCAACAACCCTAATAATAGGAGCCGCCTATACACTATGGATGATAAAAAGAGTGTTTTATGGCAAAGTTGCAAATGACAATGTAGCAAAATTAAAAGACCTAAATAACCGAGAATTTGCAATTATGGGCGTATTCGCCTTTGCAGTTCTGTTTGTAGGTTTATATCCAGCGCCAATTATTGAAGTAATGCAAACATCAGTTGCTAATCTTTTAATACAAGCAACTACATCTAAATTATAAGTTTTAAGGGTAAATTAAGAATATGGATTTTGTAATACCAGACTTTGCTCCAGCGATTCCTGAAATAGTATTATTGTCACTAATTTCTGTTTTATTAATAGCCGATTCCATATGGGCAAATAAAGAGAAATATAAATTTGCAACCTACTATCTAACCCAAGTAATTTTAGTGGTGGTAGGTCTATTAATAGTTTTCAGCTTCACTACAGAAGAAATAATTACCTTCCATGGTAGTTTTATAAGAGACAGTTTTGCCGATATACTAAAAATATTTATCATAATAATTTCATTAGCAGTCTTTTTATTTTCAAAAGAATACCTAATACAAAAACAATTTTTTAGTGGTGAATTCTTTATACTAGGGCTGTTTGGTGTGCTAGGTATGTTCGTTATGGTATCTGCCCATAACTTTATTACCATGTATTTAGGGCTAGAAATAATGTCCCTTGCCCTATACACCATGATAGCTATGCGAAAAGATCATCGAGAATCTTTAGAAGCCGCCATGAAATATTTTATTTTAGGTGCTTTAGCAACAGGAATGTTGTTATACGGGTTCTCAATGGTTTATGGAGCAACAGGAACCATTCAGTTTGACGTAATGGCACAAGTAATTGCCGAAGGTAATGTAGATCAAACTGTATTAGCTTTTGGCTTAGTATTTGTAGTTATTGGTTTAGCTTTCAAGCTAGGGGCAGTACCGTTCCACATGTGGGTGCCAGACGTATACCATGGCTCCCCAACCGCCGTAACCCTATACCTAGCAACCGCCGCCAAAATAGCCGCCTTTGCTATGACCTACAGAATATTAGTAGATGCCCTACCAGGGGTAGTAGAAGATTGGCAACCACTACTAATAATGTTATCTGTGCTTTCACTACTAGTAGGCTCGGTTGTTGCAATAGCACAAGATAATATTAAACGAATGCTAGCCTATTCAGGTATAGGGCACGTAGGCTTTATAATGTTAGGTTTTATTGCTGCCAACCCCGACGGTTACTCCGCCGCCATGTTCTATACCCTAGTATACGCAATAACTGGTGTAGCAGCCTTTGGGATGATTGTAGTATTAGCTGTAGGTAAAAAAGAGTTTGATAAAATAGCAGATTTTAAAGGGCTTAATGCCACCAATCCATGGCTGGCCCTGATGATGGTATTTGTAATGTTCTCCATGGCAGGCATACCACCATTTATTGGTTTTTACTCAAAAATATTAGTAATAGAAGAAGTTATTAATGCAGGTTTTTTATGGCTCGCAGTATTTGCTGTAGTTACCGCCGTAATTAGTGCATACTACTACCTACAAGTAGTAAAAGTAATGTACTTTGATAAACCAGCAGATGATCAACCAGTAACAACCCCTAGTAAAAGCCTAACTTACACAGTAAGCTTTGTAGCTATAGCACTGCTATTACTAGGGATTTTACCATCAACGTTTATAGATCTTGTATATAATAGTTTATAGGGTATTATAAAGCTTTTTATACTCAAGAACATTTCTGTAAAGGCAAGGCGCAAAGACGCAGCCATTGGTGAAAATATTCTTGAGTGCGTAGAGTATAAATTAGAAGAGGACTAATTAATTATGTCAGTTGAAAATGCAGTATACCTATTACT
>CAZJWQ010000014.1:0-13992 GCA_964549645.1 uncultured Piscirickettsiaceae bacterium
TTAATTTTCTACATAATGGCTAGTTATAGGGTAACGCCTATCTCTACCAAATGCACGGTTAGTTATTTTTACCCCAGGTGCTGCTTGTCTTCTTTTATACTCACTACTATTTATAAGTTTGACAATCCTGCTAACTTCTAATATATCTATGTTTAATTTTTGGCTTATTTCTAGTGGTGACTTATCTAATCTAACATTATATTTAATAATTTTATCTAAAACATCATAGTCAGGCAAGCTGTCTTGATCTATTTGGTTAGCTCTTAATTCTGCCGATGGAGCTCTAGTTATTACTGTTTTAGGGATTACTTCAGAAAGACTATTACGATAGTTTGCTAATTTATAAACTAAAGTTTTTGGTACGTCTTTTAAGGGTGAAAAACCACCGACCATATCCCCGTAAAGAGTTGAATAACCAACTGCCACTTCTGATTTATTACTAGTTGCTAATACCATTTTGCCTGTTTTATTAGCTACAGACATTAAGATAGTTCCTCTAATCCTAGCTTGCATATTTTCTTCAGTAAGATCATCTTCATAACCTGCAAACCTTGTTAATAAAGCATCTTCAAAAGATGAATATATATCGGCAATTGGTATAGACTGGTACTTTACCCCCATAGTTTTGGCTTGTTGTTGGGCGTATTTTATACTTATATCAGCAGTATAACGAAATGGCATCATTATGGTTTCTACGTTATCTTTGCCTAATGCATCTACTGCTATAGCTAATGTTAAAGCTGAATCTATACCACCAGATAAACCAATTAGAACACTAGAAAAGTTATTTTTAGCAACATAGTCTTTTACACCTAATACCAATGCGTTATAAATTCTTGCTTCACCTTCGCATAATTGTGCTTTTTTACCTGCCAATAACTTAACTGTGTCTTTAACTGTATCTTGTTGTTTTACAATTGTTACTAGCTCTAAACTAGGTTTAAAAGCTATAGCTTGTACCTGTACTTTACCACTTGCACAACTGGCAAATGAACCACCATCAAACACTAGTTCATCTTGCCCTCCTACTTGGTTAACATATATAATAGGTTTGTTATTTTCTAAAGCACGGCGTTTTATTATTTCTATTCTATCTTGTTGTTTTTCTGCGTAAAAAGGCGAGGCATTTAAAGTTAATAAAACATCTGCCCCATCTGCTACTGCTTGGTTTGCTGGGGTTATTTTCCAGATATCTTCACAAATTAATATACCAAAAGATACGCCTTTAAATTTTATAATACAACTATTATTGGCAGATGAAAAATAACGCTTTTCATCAAAAACACTATAATTAGGTAAATTTTGTTTTATATAGCTGGCTTTTATCTGCCCTTCTTCTATCCACGCAGCCATATTAAATCTTTCACCTAAATCATCTATCATTGGGTAGCCAATGACCAACACAACATCGGTTATATCTTTACATATTTGCAATATTGCTTTATCTATCTGTTTATATAGATCGGGGCGAAATAATAAGTCTTCTAGAGGATAGCCTGTTATTGTCATCTCTGGGTAGAGTACAATATCAGCATTGAATTTTTGCTTGGCTTGCTTAGCAGTTGTAATAATTAATTCTACATTACCTTTAATATCACCAACTATAGGATCAATTTGTGCCATTACAACTTTAATTTTAGACATTCTATAATACCTATAAATAGTCTTAAGAAAGTAACTTCAACATTGCACTACCTAAGTCAGCAGGAGATTTAACTATGGTTACTCCTGCTGCTTCCAAAGCTATAAACTTTGCCTCTGCCGTACCTTTACCACCGCTTACAATTGCCCCAGCGTGACCCATTCTTTTTCCTGCAGGAGCAGTTACACCTGCTATATAAGCTACTACTGGTTTAGTTATATTATCTTTTATAAAGTCGGCGGCATCTTCTTCTGCTTGACCACCAATTTCACCTACTAAAATAATGCCTTCTGTTTGTTCATCTTGTTCAAACAGTGTTAAGCAGTCAATAAAGTCCATACCCTGAATTGGGTCGCCCCCAATACCTACACAAGTTGATTGCCCTAAACCATTTTGAGTTGTTTGATGCACAGCTTCATAGGTAAGAGTGCCTGATCTAGATATAATACCAACTTTACCTTTTTGATGAATATGCCCTGGCATAATACCAACTTTACAACCATCTTTGTTGTCTCCAGGGGTTATTAGCCCAGGGCAGTTAGGTCCAATTAAATAGGCATTAGATTTGTCTAATACTGCCCTTACTTTTAACATATCATTTACAGGAATTCCTTCAGTAATACAGGTAATAACTTTAATGCCAGCATCAATTGCTTCAATAATTGAATCAGCAGCAAACGCAGGCGGTACATAAATCATTGATGCGGTTGCACCAGTATTTTTTACTGCTTCTCTAACTGTATTAAAAACAGGCAAGCCTAAATGGACTTGCCCACCTTTACCAGGGGTTACACCACCCACCATTTTGGTACCATAAGCAATAGCTTGCTCAGAATGAAAAGTACCCTGCTTACCAGTAAAGCCTTGGCAAATTACTTTTGAGTAATGGTTAATTAAAATACTCATTTTGCCACTCCTGTCGATAATTCAACAACTTTTTTAGCCGCTTGGGCTAAACCTTCTGCATTAGTTATACTTAAACCAGAATTGGCTAAAATTTCTTTACCTAAATCCACATTAGTACCTTCTAAACGAACCACTACTGGTATAGATAATCCCACTTCTTTAACCGCTTTAATTATACCTTCGGCAATTAAATCACAACGAACTATGCCACCAAAAATATTAACTAGTATTGATTTTATTGTTGGTGATGACAAAATTAATTTGAAAGCTTCAGCTACTCTCTCTGGTGTAGCACCGCCACCTACATCTAAAAAATTGGCAGGTTCACCGCCATTTAATTTTATTAAATCCATAGTTGCCATGGCCAAACCTGCCCCATTTACCATACAACCTATATTACCTTCTAAGGCTATATAATTTAATTGATTATCGGCGGCTTTAGCTTCTTGTTCATCTTCTTGGCTAGCATCACGCATTTGTACTAACTCTGCTTGTCTATATAAGGCATTAGAATCAATATTTATTTTGGCATCTAGGGCTACTAAATTATTATCTTGAGTAATTATTAATGGGTTAATTTCTAATAGTGAAATATCTTTATCTAAAGAAAGTTGGTACAAACCAGTCATTATTTGCATTAATTGTTTAAATGCAGTGGTTTTTAAACCTAGCGCAAAAGCAACTTCTCTGCACTGATACGGCATTAAACCTACGCTTGCATCAACATTAATAGTAAATATTTTTTCGGGAGTTTTTTCAGCAACTGCTTCAATATCCATACCGCCCGATGCTGATAGAACAAATGTATGAGTTTTAGTAACTCTATCTATAACCAAACTTAAATATAATTCTGCTGCAATATTTAAAGTTTCTTCAATTAATAATGAGTGTATTGGTAGTTCTTTACCTGCGGTTTGGATAGTTGCCATAGAACTACCTAATAATTGTTGCGACACTTCTCTAGCTTCATCTTTACTAGTAACTAATTTTACACCACCAGCTTTACCCCTAGCACCTGCATGAATTTGAGCTTTTATTACCCATTTATCGGCGGCAACTTCATCAAGAGCAGCATTTAATTGTGCTAAACCATTAATCATTTTACCTTTGGGGATAGGAATTTTATAAGATGCAAGTAATGACTTGGATTGATATTCGTGTAAATTCATTTAAAACCTTTGAGAATTTTGTAATTTTTAATGGAGTATTTAATACCTATACCCACACAATATTATTTTTTATCTTTATCTTTACTTTTATTAATCGAATGGCGAACTAAAGCAATAAACAAGCCTAAAAACAAACCTAAAATCATAGCAATAGCAATAATTAACATCCTATTCGGCTCTATAGGAGTGTTTGGTAAAATTGGCGGTAAAATAAATTGAAAATTATCAAATTCAGCCTGATTTACTGCTTCAACTGCTTGATGCAACTCTATATTATATTGCTTGATTTCTCTTAATTTATTTGAAAAAGATAAGTTATCTTCTCTCGCTTGCAAAGCAATTATTGTTTGATTCTTCTCTAAAAGCCTTAAATCTCTTTGTAAGTTTGATAGTTCTGTAATAAAAGCTGCATCATTTTCTCTTGCCTTTAATATTGATATTTCTGCCAAGAGAGCTTTTGTTCCTAACCAATAACCAATTGGGTGCTTAGCATCTAAAGTAATAATTGTGTCTGGTTCGGGAGATGATTGCAGATTAATAGGCGTTATAGGGTTTTTAATACCTAATTTAGATGCTATTTTATATGCTTCCTGTAACCTTATTATGCGATCATTGCGATTACGAGTAGCTCTTTCTGTTAATGACTCTATATTTTCTAAAATTAATGCTCGTTGAATATTATCTTCTTCAGTTAAAAGTGCAATTTGAGCTATTATTTCTGTGTTAATATTTTTATCTTCGAAAGAAAATAGTCTACTATTGTTTTGTATTTTTATATTTAAATTAGCTATTAAATTATTTTTTAACGTAACTTTTGCATCTTCGTTTATTATATTTATTAACGTATTTATGACATCATAGCTAATAGCCGCACGGTTGGATTTAAACGCTATTTTTATTGCGTGAGGGTTTTCAAGAAGTGACTGATTGTTAAGATCTACTGGTAGTGTTATAGATAGCTGTTCATTAAAATTCTGTAAAACATCCAAATCACCAAGATTGTTTTCTGCATCAAAATACTCTTTTAAATTACTTTGCCTAACTAATACTAAATGGTTTTTTGTTGACATAAGCCTAGATACAAAGTTAGTATATACAGTATCAACATTTACAGCAGCATCAATTTCAACAGCATCAACACCAACATGCACAATATTTAACTGCGTTATATCTTTTAATTCTGGTGGTATTATTTCAATACTAGTTTCATAAACATTAGGTTTAATAATAGCAAATGCAACGCCTAATATTGTAATTACCACAAAAACAATAAATAAAGCTTTTTTCTCTTTTATTATGCCCCTCCATAGCTCAAGCAAATCAATTTCATCTTCTTCTATATGGTTTCTGTTTATTTCTGTTGACATACTACTTAAATCCTTTATTTTACTTACTTGTTAAACTCACGTTTTTTTTTAAAAAAATCACTAATTAACTGGCTTGCTTCTGTAGCTAAAACACCTACTTTAACATTTAGTTGGTGGTTTAAATCATTATGTTGCAACAAGTTCATTAAGCTACCTGCACAACCTGTGCGTGGGTCTTTGGCGGCTATAATTATATTTTTTAACCTGCTGTGTACTAAAGCCCCTGCACACATAGGGCAAGGTTCTAAGGTTACGAACATAGTTAAGTTTACTAGCCTATAATTTTGTTTTATTTGCCCTGCTTGTCTAATCGCTACTATTTCTGCATGGGCGGTTGGGTCATGCAGCTGGATAGTTTTATTCCAACCTTCGGCAATAATTTTATCATTGGCGATTATTACTGCACCTACTGGCACTTCACCTTGCTCCTGTGCTTTTTTTGCTAACTTTAAGGCGTGTCGCATCCAAAACAACTCTTTTTCTGTTGGACTTAAGTTTGCAGGGCTAATTATTCCCATTCAATAGTTGCAGGTGGTTTGCTAGAAATATCGTAGGTTACTCGGCTTATACGTGATATTTCATTAATTATTCTACCTGAAACTAATTCTAAAAAGTCGTAGGGTAAATGTGCCCATCTTGCGGTCATAAAATCAATAGTTTCTACTGCTCTTAAGGCAATTACATAATCGTATCTTCTTGTATCACCCACTACACCTACCGACTTTATAGGTAAAAATACTGCAAAAGCTTGTGATGTTTTATCGTATAAACCAGCATTTCTTAGTTCTTCTATAAAAATATTATCAGCTAAACGTAGTATTTGTGCATACTCTCGTTTTACTTCTCCTAATATTCTTACCGCTAAACCAGGCCCTGGAAAAGGATGACGATAAACCATATCTCTTGGTAAACCTAAGGCCACACCTAACTTTCTTACTTCATCTTTAAACAGTTCTCTAAGTGGCTCTAATAAACTTAAAGCCATGTTGTCAGGTAAACCACCTACATTATGATGCGATTTAATTACTTTTGCTTTACCTGTTTTAGAACCTGCTGATTCTATAACATCTGGGTAAATTGTACCTTGAGCTAGCCATTTAACTGAATTTAATTTAGATGATTCTTCGTCAAATATTTTTATAAAGGCATGGCCTATTATTTGGCGTTTTTTCTCTGGGTCGGTTTCTCCTGCTAACTTGCCCATAAAATAATCTTCGGCATCTACCCTTATTACTTTAAGCCCCATGTTTTGGGCAAACATCGCCATTACTTGATCGCCTTCTTTATGGCGAAGCAAGCCATGGTCTACAAAAACACAAGTTAATTGGTTACCAATTGCTTTATTTAATAATGCAGCTACCACTGAAGAATCTACCCCTCCTGAAAGCCCCAATAAAACTTCATTATTGCCTACTTGCTTGCGAATTGTGGCTATTGAGTCTTCAATTATATTTTCAGTTGTCCATAGTTTTTCGCAACCACAAATTGCCACAATAAACCTTTCAATAATTCTTGCCCCTTGTGCTGTATGAGTTACTTCTGGGTGAAACTGTATGCCGTAATAGTTTTTTTCTTCATTTGCCATACCTGCAACAGGGCAACTGGCAGTTGATGCCATAAGCTTAAAACCTGCTGGCATTTCATCTACTCTATCACCGTGTGACATCCATACATCCAACATTCCATAACCTTCTGTGGTTACGCTGTCTTCAATGTCTTTTAATAAATTACTATGCCCTCTTGCCCTTACTTGTGCATAACCATATTCATGCTCAAGAGCATGTATAACTTTACCTCCTAGTTGCTCTGCCATCGTTTGCATACCATAACAAATACCTAATATAGGTATGTTCATAGCAAATATACAAGCTGGTGCTTGTGGGAAATTATCGCCAGTAACAGTATCAGGACCACCTGAAAGAATAATACCTTTGGGGTTAATATTTAATACATCTTGTTGAGAAATATCCCAAGGCTCTACTTCACAATAAACCCCAATTTCACGAATTCTGCGAGCTATTAATTGGGTATATTGTGAACCAAAATCAAGAATTAAAATACGATGTTGATGAATGTTATTAGCGTCTGACATTAAAAATTCTCTTAGTTCTTGTAATTAAGTTCTGTAATTTGGCGATTCTTTAGTAATAGTAACATCATGCACATGGCTTTCTGACATCCCTGCTGAAGTTACTCTAACAAACTCTGGTTTAGCTTTAAATTGAGCAATATCTTTACAGCCTGTATAGCCCATGCTAGATCGAATACCGCCAGCTAATTGGTGTATTATTGGTGCTAGTAAACCTTTGTATGCCACTCTGCCCTCTATGCCCTCTGGCACTAGTTTATCACTGGCATTAGATGACTGAAAATAACGATCTGAAGACCCTTGAGCTTGCGACATTGCCCCTAAAGAACCCATGCCTCGATAAGATTTATAAGCTCTACCTTTATAATATTCAACTTCACCAGGGGATTCTTCTGTACCTGCAAACATACTGCCTAACATTACCGTAGATGCACCTGCTACTAAGGCTTTGGCAACATCTCCAGAGTATCTAATTCCACCATCAGCAATAACTGGTACTCCTGAACCTGCAAGAGCTTTTGCTACATTTGCAATAGCACTTAATTGTGGCACTCCAACCCCTGCAATAATACGGGTAGTACAGATTGAACCAGGGCCTATGCCTACTTTTACGGCATCGGCTCCTGCTTTAACTAAATCTAAGGCTGCTTGTGCGGTAGCAATGTTGCCTCCTATTACGTCTATATTAGGGAAATTTTCTTTAACCCATTTAACTCTATTTAAAACACCTTGTGAATGTCCGTGCGCGGTATCCACAACAATAACATCTACTCCTGCATTAACTAAAGCAGTTACTCTATCAGCAGTGTCTGCACCTGTTCCAACCGCAGCACCTACTCTTAAACGACCTTCACTATCTTTACAGGCATTGGGGTTGTCTGAAGATTTTTTTAAATCTTTTACTGTTATCATGCCTTTTAATTTAAAACTATCATCTACCACTAACAACCTTTCTATTCTATGCTGGTGTAGTAAGTTTAAAACTTCATCTTTGCTGGCTTTTTTAGTTACGGTAATTAATTTTTCTTTTGGAGTCATCACTTGTGAAACATTTTGGGTTAAATCATCAAGATACCTAAAATCTCTACTGGTAACTATCCCAACCAAATCTGTACCATCCATAACAGGGGCACTAGAAATACGGTTATCTTGGGTAATTTTTAAAACATCGGCTACAGTATCGGTTATTTGCACTGTAATAGGCTCTAGTATTACACCATGTTCATATTTTTTTACTTTGGTAACTACATGAGCTTGCTCTTCTATAGTCATATTTTTATGAATAATCCCCAAACCTCCTTCTTGAGCCATAGAAATAGCCAGCCTTGCTTCAGTAACAGTATCCATTGCTGCCGATAAAAACGGAATATTTAAAGGTATATTACGAGAAACTTTGGTTTTTAAACATACTGCTGATGGTAGTACAGTTGAATGAGCTGGCACTAAAAGTACATCATCAAATGTTAGAGCCTCTTGTAATATACGCATTATTATTTCCTTTTTCTAAATCACACTTCTATTTCTAGAGATGTATTAAACATATTTTATTTCTAAGATTTCATATTCAATGTTACCACTAGGCGCTAAAACAGTAATTTCATCACCTTCTTCTTTACCTATCATTGCCCTAGCAACTGGCGAATTAATTGATATTTTATTTATTGCAACATCTGCTTCTTCATGACCAACTATTTTATAAGTTAATTCGTTTTCTGTATTAATATTTAATAAATCAACTGTAGCACCAAAAATAACTTTGCCTTTAGCATCTACCTTAGTTACATCAATTATTCGTACAGAACCAAGTAGTGATTCTATTTGAGTAATTCTTGCTTCCATTAAACCTTGCTCTTCTCTGGCGGCATGGTATTCTGCATTTTCTTTTAAATCACCATGCTCTCTAGCTTCTGCTATTGATGCTGAAATTGCTGGTCTTTCTATCTTTTTTAATTGGGTTAATTCTGTTTGTAGGGTATTTGCCCCTTCTTTGGTCATAGGGTGTATTTGCATGTTAATTTCTCTTAAGGATTTTCTGAATAATAATGGGCATATCTAAAAACCTAAGCACAATTTATGAAACGCATAAAACAGCCCCTTTTTCACCCAAAAACTCGGTCAATAGCACACTATTCACCTCCTTTTTGGGTAAAAAATGCACTATTTTCTACATTCCATAAATCATACTTAGGTTTTTAGAGATGCCCTAATATCTTGTAATCTAGTAACTTTTTCATTATTTAAGTATTCCATTGCTCCTACCATTGCTAAGGCTCCTGCCATAGTTGTGGTATAGCAAGTTTTATGCATTAAAGCTTCTCTACGAATACTGGCAGAATCTTTAATACTTACCGAACCATCGGAGGTATTTACAATTAAGCTTACTTCACCATTAACAATAAAATCTACTATATTTGGTCGCCCTTCTGCTACTTTATTTACTACTGTGCAAGTTATGCCTGCTTCATCTAAGGCTAGTGCTGTGCCACGAGTTGCTAAAATAGAAAAACCTTTTGTAATCAGTTTATTGGCAAGTGTCAGCACTTTAACTCTATCAGCTTGTCGTACACTTAAAAATGCTTGCCCCGAGGTAGGTAAGTTGGTACCTGCGGCTAGTAATGCTTTATGGTAAGCTTCAGCAAAATTATCACCAATACCCATTACTTCGCCAGTAGATTTCATTTCAGGCCCTAAAATAGGATCTACCCCTAAAAACTTAATAAATGGAAACACTGCTTCTTTAACACTGTAATGTTTAGGGATAATTTCTTTAGTAAAACCTTGTTGCTCTAACTTGTGACCAACCATACAACGTGCAGCAATTTTGGCTAGAGGTTCTCCCATAGCTTTTGATACAAACGGTATAGTTCTTGATGCTCTTGGGTTAACTTCAAGCACGTATATATTTTCACCTTGCACCGCAAATTGTGTATTCATTAAACCAACTACATTTAATGCTTTTGCCATTTTAACTACTTGGCTTCTTATTTCGTTTTGAATTTCCATTGAAATACTATAAGGTGGTAATGAACAAGCAGAATCACCTGAGTGAATACCTGCTTGTTCTATATGTTCCATCAATCCACCAACTACCACTGTAGTGCCATCACTAACAGCATCTACATCAAGTTCAATTGCATCATCTAAAAATCTATCTAACAACACTGGGGAATCATTAGACACTTTAACCGCTTCGACCATGTACCTTGATAAATCACTGTCGGTATAAACTATTTCCATAGCTCTACCACCAAGTACATAAGATGGTCTTACTACTAGTGGATAGCCTATTTCGTTGGCTAAAATAATAGCTTGCTCTTCACTTCTGGCAGTTCTATTAGGTGGTTGTTTTAAGTTTAGTTCATTTAATAACTGTTGAAATCTTTCTCTATCTTCAGCTAAATCGATAGAATCTGGGGTAGTGCCAATAATAGGTACGCCTGCCGATTCTAAGTCTTCAGCTAATTTTAATGGGGTTTGCCCACCGTATTGCACTATTACACCTTTAGGTTTTTCTACTGCTACAATTTCTAAAACATCTTCAAGGGTTAGAGGTTCAAAATATAGCCTGTCAGAAGTGTCATAATCTGTAGAGACTGTTTCTGGGTTGCAGTTAATCATAATGGTTTCATAACCATCTTCTCGCAATGCCATTGCCGCATGTACACAACAATAATCAAATTCAATACCTTGCCCAATTCTATTAGGGCCACCACCTAAAACTATTATTTTATCTTTAGTTGTTGGTGCAGCTTCACATTCTTGCTCATAAGTAGAGTACATATATGCAGTTGTAGTTGCAAATTCAGCGCCACAGGTATCAACCCTTTTATAAACTGGTCTAATATTAAGTGTATGCCTAAATTTACGAATAAAAGCAGCATCGGTATTTAATAGTTTAGCTAGGCGGTTATCAGAAAAACCTTTACGTTTAAGTTGCCTTAAAAAAGTTTCATCTAGGGCATCTAAGCCTTTTTGCTTAACTTCATCTTCAATATCAATTAATTCTTTTATTTGTGATAAAAACCATACATCTATTTTAGAAATATCAAAAACAGTCTCTAGGCTCCAACCTGCTCTAAAAGCATCTGCAACATACCAGATTCTTTCAGGTCCTGGATCACGTAATTCTTGACGTAAAACATCTTTAATCTCTTTTTCATCCATAGATTCTAAAGGCATTATTTCATCGAAACCATTTCTGTCGGTTTCTAAGCCCCTTAATGCTTTTTGGATAGATTCTTGAAAAGTACGCCCAATAGACATTACTTCGCCCACTGATTTCATTTGTGTTGATAGCCTTGCTTTTGCTTGAGGGAATTTTTCAAAAGTAAAGCGTGGCATTTTTGTAACCACATAGTCTATTGTTGGTTCAAATGAAGCTGGTGTTGCCCCACCAGTAATATCATTTTGTAATTCGTCTAAAGTATAACCAACCGCTAATTTAGCAGCTATTTTGGCGATAGGAAAACCAGTTGCTTTTGATGCTAAGGCTGATGAACGTGATACCCTTGGGTTCATTTCAATAACTATCATTCTGCCTGTTTCAGGGTTAATAGCAAACTGTACATTAGAGCCACCAGTTTCCACACCTATTTCTCGTAACACTGCTAAAGAAGCATTACGCATAATTTGATATTCTTTATCTGTTAATGTTTGTGCAGGGGCAATAGTGATAGAATCGCCAGTATGAACACCCATAGGGTCAAGGTTTTCAATAGAACAAACTATAATAGAGTTATCATTTTTATCACGAATAACTTCCATTTCATATTCTTTCCAACCCAAAATAGATTCTTCAATTAACAGTTCGCTAGTAGGAGAAAGATCTAAACCAAACTTACAAATCTCTTCAAATTCTTGTTTATTGTAGGCAATTCCGCCGCCTGAACCGCCCAGTGTAAAAGATGGTCTTATTACTGTAGGGAAACCTACTGTTTGTTGTACCTTCCATGCATCTTCTAAATTAGAGGCTACATCTGACTTAGGCATATCTAAACCAATTTTAGTCATGGCCTTACGAAATCTATCTCTATTTTCAGCTTTATCAATAGCATCGGCACTAGCACCGATTAATTCTATATTAAATTCTGCTAAAACCCCTTGTGAATGCAAATCAAGAGCACAGTTAAGAGCTGTTTGCCCACCCATAGTTGGTAAAATTGCATCTGGTTTTTCTTTAATAATTATATTACGAACGGTTTGCCAATCAATAGGCTCAATATAGGTTGCATCTGCCATTTCAGGGTCTGTCATAATGGTGGCTGGGTTAGAATTAACCAAGATTATTCTATAACCTTCCTCTTTTAAAGCCTTACAAGCTAGTACACCAGAATAATCAAATTCACAAGCTTGCCCAATAATAATAGGCCCTGCTCCGATGATCAAAATACTTTTAATGTCGGTTCTTTTTGTCATTTTAATTTCAACTATTTTAATTTTTGCTGTTTTTATTTCTGCTGTTGTTATTTATTTAGTAACTACTCAGAAACGAGCTGATTCGTTACATTTTTTTGAATTGTTTTATGGGTACCTCTAAAAATCTAAGTGCGATTTATGGAATGTAGAAAATAGTGCATTTTTTACCCAAAAAGGAGGTTAATAGTGTGCTATTGACCGAGTTTTTGGGTGAAAAAGGTGCTGTTTTATGCGTTTCATAAATTGTGCTTAGGTTTTTAGAGATTCCCTTATATTGTTTATAAACTGGTCAAACAAATGAGCAACGTCATGTGGGCCTGGGCTGGCTTCTGGATGCCCCTGAAAACCAAATGCAGGTTTATCTGTTCTTTTAATACCTTGTAACGAACCATCAAACAATGATTTGTGGGTAACTTCCAAATTACTTGGCAAGCAGCTGTTATCAACTGCAAAACCATGATTTTGTGCAGTAATCATAACTTTTTTAGTTACTACATCTTGCACAGGGTGGTTAGCTCCATGATGCCCAAACTTCATTTTTATAGTTTTAGCTCCAGACGCAAGCGCTAGTAATTGATGACCTAAACAAATACCAAATACTGGGATATTAGTTGTTAATATTTCTTTAATTGCATTAATTGCATAATCACAAGGCTCTGGGTCACCTGGCCCATTAGATAAAAATACTCCATCAGGGTTCATAGCCAAAACTTCTTTAGCTGTGGTTTTAGCAGGCACTATAGTTAGTTTACACCCTCTATCTGCGAGCATTCTTAAAATATTTCTTTTAACTCCATAATCATAAGCAACTACATGGTATTTAAAGTCTTTAGAAACATCCTCATGCCCTTTACCAAGTTGCCACGAACCTTCAACCCAGTTAAATATTTCTTTTGTAGTAACTTCTTGGGCTAAATCTAAACCTTTAAGACCTGTAAATGATTGTGCTTTTTTGATGGCTTCATCAGCATTAATATTTTCACCTGTAATAATTATGCCTGCTAAAGAACCTTTAGATCTTAAAACTCTAGTTAATTGTCTGGTATCTACATCTGTAATAGCTACAATATTTTGAGCTTTTAAATAATCTGGTAATGACTGTGTGGCTCTAAAATTACTATATAATTTTGGGCAGTCACGAACTATTAAGCCTTGAGCCATTATGTTTGATGACTCATTATCTTCATCATTAATCCCAGTATTACCTATATGTGGATAGGTTAAGGTTACAATTTGCTTAAAATAGGATGGGTCGGTTATTATTTCTTGGTAACCTGTTAATGAAGTATTAAAAACAACTTCGCCAATAGTCTCTCCTTCAACGCCTAATGAGTTTCCCCAAAAAAGAGTACCATCTTCTAAAGCTAATAGAGCTTGAGTCATTTTTCCCCCGAAATATAGTAA
>CAZJWQ010000014.1:14092-16365 GCA_964549645.1 uncultured Piscirickettsiaceae bacterium
TTTACGATTTTTATTGACAGAATTTTACTTTATAAGTAAAGTCCTGTCTATGTTAATAACACATTACTGGAAACAAAATAATGGCAAAAGAACCGCAAATAAAAAAAGATTTACCTTTATATAAAAAAAACTGGTTTCAAAACATTCTTTGGGTGATTGCCCTATTAATAATTTTTTTAGTATTAAGACCTTTTATGCAAGGAGACGTTGTTGAAGGTAAAGCACCTAATTTTATAGTTGAAACCATCACCGGAGAAACCATTAATTTAGAAGAACTACAAGGTAAATCTGTACTGGTGCATTTCTGGGCTACTTGGTGCCCTATTTGTGAAATAGAGCTAAAAAGGGTGGACAAAATTTCGGAAGATCATAGAGTTATTAAAATTGCTACTCAATCAGGTTCTAATAAAGAGTTATTAGTATATGCGGCAGCTAAAGGTATTAACCCCGCTAATATAGTTAATGATAGTAGCGGTAAATTAATGCAGTTATATGGGGCTAAAGCAGTGCCTGCCAATTTTATTATTGATAAAGATGGTTATATTAGGTTCATTGAAGTAGGTTATACCACTAGCTTTGGATTAAGAGTTAGATTATGGGCTTTAAATTGGTTATAAACTACAATTGACTAGCGTCTATAATTTCTTGTAAAAAGTCTTTATTTAAGTTTAAACCTTTTATTAATAGCTTATTGGTTGCTTGCTCAGTAGCAAAAGTATCCCACCTATTAACACTAGCTTCAATCATAACAGGATGAGAATATTCTGTGGTAAACACAGAACCTTTTACTCGCCATATATCCATTTGTAAATTTTGTTTACAAGCATCTAAACCTGCTAATAGATGGTCTAAATTTATCTTAACAACTTTAAAAGATAATCTTTGCAGTTTATTACACAATAGCTGTGGTGAATTATTTGCAGGCTTTAATAAGTATTTACTTGCTAAAAAATTATTATTAAATACATTATAAAACAACCTTAAAGTTGTTATATGGGGTATAAATTCTTTTACCCATTTTTGCCAAAATGACTGTACATCTAACTCAGAATTTTCAGCAAATATAAAAATAACTAATGAAGAGTTTTTACCATAATTAACCAAACATTGCAAAGCTTGTTTGTGTTGCAATTTAGAGCGAATATCAATAACTAACCAGTTAATTGTTTCATTATGATTAACTGCATTAATAAGTAAATTACACTTAAATGACTGTGCTTTAAAATGGTTAATTAAAGCATTTTTAACTATTTGCTTACCTGAACCAGGCAACCCTAATAGATTAATATCCTGCACTTAATTTATCTCGCCTTATTTTGATAAACACTTTATATAATTATCAGCTAATTGTTGCATTACTTCTACTGTAGTTAAGTTTTTATTACCTAGCCCATTTAAGTTAACAATATTAAAAGTATCTGGTAGATCACTTATTAAAGGGTTAAGTTGTCTTGCAGGAGACGATGGTGATTTAAAAATACAATTAATATTTTTTTCTTCTATCCTATCTCTTAATTTTAATATTTTTTGCAAGCTAACTCCTGCATCATTTAACTGCACAGAACCAACATTATTAAGGTTATATTTTCTCTCAAAGTATTGAAAACCCGCATGCTGTACTAAAAATGGAATTTGTTGTACGCTTTGTAAACGAGCATAAATATCTTTATCTGCATTTGTTAATTCACTTAACCAATTATCTAATTTAAGATTATCTATGGAGCGTTTATTTGCAAAATAACTAGCTAAAACTTTAATATTATCAATATCTAACCATATATGTGGATCATAATGCCCATGGTGTTTATGCCCATGATGATGCTTGTGCCCATGAGCATGTTTTTTATTAGAACCTGTTGCATGTTTTCTAATTAAAACACCATCTAAACTTGAAAATAAAATATGTGTTGCGTCATCCTTTCTATTTGCAATTGCTTTTTGTGCCCAATTATCTACATTTAAACCAACAGATATAACTAAATCTGCTTGGTCAATACTTAATACATGGGAAGGCCTTAAAGTAAAATGGTGTGGAGATTGGTTTTCAGCTAATAACACTATTACCTTATCGCCATCTTGTAACAAAGGTTTAATAGCTGACGCAAGTGGGGGAATTGTTACCACTATAGTTGCAGAAGCATAAACATATGATGAAACACTAAAAAGCAACAAAAAGACTACTTTAATTGAAAAAAACCGCATGAATAACACCCCTTACCTTGTATAACCCTAATCTGCAGATAGCTACCGAAGGTCTCTAAATTGGATATATA
>CAZJWQ010000015.1:0-12800 GCA_964549645.1 uncultured Piscirickettsiaceae bacterium
CCATTTATTGTCATTTATACTTTAAGGAAACCCTAAATAACTAACTTGAAACTCTATGAGGATTGACCAAATTAGTTATTTAGAGTTCCCTTAACTCCTGTAGTATATTTATTTTGATGCGGATTATTAAATAAACATTTTAATTTATTTAACCTAAATCCTGCAAGTGATTGTGCATATATAGTGCAAGATCTTGATATAAATCAAGATCTTGCACTATATATGCACAATCACTTGCAGGATTTAGGTAACATCTTTCCAATATTCTCTTTTAAGTAAATAGGCAAAAATAAACATTATAAATAAGAACAACATGACCTTCCAACCTAAATCATAGCGTTTTAATACTGATGGATCCCCAACATAGGTTAAAAAGTTAGATACATCTCTTAATTTTTGATCATACTCTGCCATTTGTGCTTCATCTTGTGGTTTAGGCATAACATTGGGCATAGTAGTACCTTTTAAAAATTTATTATCCCACTTGCCTGTTTCTGTATTTAGCTCAAAAGAGCGTAAAAATGAATAAATATAATCAGTAGTTTTTACTCTTGTGGTTAAAGAAAGATCAGGTATTTTGGCACCAAAGGCAGCAACTGCTACTTCATCAGACATGCTTGCCATCATATAATCAACAACTCGCTTATTAGGTTTATTAAGTTTCTCAAGTACCTCTCTATCTGTCCAGCCCAAGTCTCGGGCAACTCGATTATATCTTTTAAATTTTACTGAATGGCATGCCATACATTGATTAGCAAATATAACAGCCCCTCTGCGTAAAGATGCTATGTCAAGAATATCATTATTAGCATCATATAAACCTTCAATTACCCTAGCTGAGTTAGCACTTAAAGAGAATACACTTAACATTACAAAAATAAGAGCCACTAGCTTTAGCTTTATTAAATTAGTTTTATTCATCTAAGTAACCCTCTCTGGTACTGGCTTGGTTTTTTCTCGTGCCGAACTAAAAGGCAAGATGATAAAAAATAAAAAGTAGGTAATAGTAAATACTCTCGCTGCTATAGTTAGTTCAGGAGTAGATGGTTGAGTACCTAACCAACCTAAAATCAAAAAGCTAATTACTAACATAGCTAACAATAATTTATAAGATAGCCCTCTGTAACGAATTGACTTAACCTTACAACGATCTAACCAAGGCATTGCAAATAATATAAAAATGGATGCTCCCATTGCTAGAACTCCTAGCAATTTATCGGGCACTGCCCTTAATACTGCATAGTAGGGAGTAAAATACCAAACTGGAGCTATATGTTCAGGGGTTTGTAGTGGGTTAGCAGGCTCAAAGTTTGGAGCTTCAAGAAAATAACCACCACCTTCTGGCATATAAAAAATCATAAAAGCAAAAATGAATAAAAATGCAATTATGCCAACAGTGTCCTTTAGCGTATAGTAAGGATGAAAAGTAATACCATCAATAGGTAAACCTTTTTCATTTTTATAATCTTTTATTTCTACACCATCAGGATTATTAGAACCTACTTGGTGTAAGGCGACTATATGCATAAATACTAAGATAATTAATACCAGTGGCAAGGCTATTACATGTAAAGCAAAAAAGCGATTTAAAGTTACATCTGATATTACGTAATCTCCTTGAATCCATACAGCTAATTCAGGGCCTATAACTGGTATAGCGGTAAATAAAGAAATAATTACTTGTGCTCCCCAAAAGGACATTTGCCCCCAGGGTAGTAAATAACCAGTAAAACCTATTGCCATAAGCACTACAAATAACAGCATTCCTAAAATCCACACCAACTCTCTTGGTTCTTTATAAGAACCGTAAAGAAAGGCACGCATCATGTGTAGGTAAATAACAATAAAAAAGGCAGATGCTCCTGTGGAGTGCATATATCTAATTAACCAGCCCCACTCCAGATCACGCATAATAAATTCAACAGAGTTAAAAGCATCAGCTGCACTTGGCTTATAACTCATGGTTAACCAAATACCTGTAATAATTTGATTAACTAATAACAATAGGGACAATGCCCCAAATAAATACCAAAAATTAAAGTTTTTAGGGGCGTAATACTCTCCTATATGTTTATTCCATGTGTCGGTTAGAGGAAAGCGTCTATCTATCCATGATATAACGGCACCAGGCTTAGCATTTGATTCTGTAGACATTAAGCTGCTCCTTCTATATTATTTTCTGCAGGTGGATCTTCGCCAATACGAATAGTAGCGTCTGATACAAAGAAATATGGTGGGACTTCTAAATTTGTTGGTGCAGGGGCTCCTTTAAATACCCTGCCAGCTAAATCGAATATTGAGCCATGACATGGGCAGAAAAAACCGCCTTTCCAGTTAGCCGACATATCAGGTGAATTAACTGCTGGTCTATACATTGGTGCACAACCAAGATGAGTACAAATACCGATAAGCACTAAGTATTCAGGGTTTAATGACCTAAATTCATTTACAGCATATTCAGGTTGAGATGATGCTTTTGAAAGTGGATCTGCTAAATAGTCACTCATTGTTAAAAGTTTATCTAGCATTTCTGGTGTTCTACGGACAACCCATACAGGTTTACCACGCCACCCAACTGTTAGCATTTGCCCAGGTTGCATTTTACTAATATCTATATCAATTGGTGCACCTGCGGCTCTTGCTCTTTCACTGGGTTGGAATGAACTAACAAATGGTACTGCTACAAAAATTGCGCCTGTAGCACCTAAAATCCCTGTTGCGGCAGTTAACACTTTACGACGTGTCACATTTACATTATGTAATTCTACGCTTGCCATGATTATCCTAATATTTTAAATTTGCTTCAATACTTTCTTAAGGATTGTAGCAAATAAAATACAGGTGTCGAATTGATAAATTTTATAGATGGATAAGCTTTCTTATAAATACTGCTTATAATTAGATATAAAATATAATGATAATTAATCTCAATGCAGTATTGGTTATCATTATATTATGTAAAGATTTAGGTAAGATTAATATTAATTATACAGGATTGTTAATATCAATAAAAGATACGTCTAAACCTAAATGTGCCTGTAAATGATTGCCTAGTGCTTGTACCCCTAAGCGTTCTGTAGCATGATGCCCCGCGGCTAGATAATGTATTTTTTCTTCAAGTGCAATATGGGTTGTTTGTTCTGATACTTCACCACTTATATAAACATCTGCCCTCAAAGCTACTGCATCATTAATATATCCTTGAGCACCACCACTACACCATGCAATAGTTTCTACTATATCTTTACCGCCTGGTAGATGTAGTGAGTTTCGATTAAGGCTATTATCCACCATAGTTTTAAAGCTATTAAAGTTCATAGGAGATGCTAGTTTGCCGATACGTAACAGACTGTCTTGATTATTAGTTTTATGTTCAGTGGTATCTTGAATATTCCAAAGATTGGCTAACATTGCATTATTACCAAATTTGGCATGCCCATCTAAAGGTAGGTGATAGGCTATTAAATTAATATTATGTGCTAATAATGATTTAATTCTTTGTTGTTTCATGCCTGTAATAACTAGCGGTTCATTTTTCCAAAAATAGCCATGGTGTACTAAAATAGCATCTGCATTTTCAGTTATGGCTTTGTCAATTAGGGCTTGTGATGCACTTACCCCTGTAATAATTTTGCTTATTTGTTTAGTACCTGCAATTTGCAAACCATTTGGGGCATAGTCTTTATAATTGCTTACTTCTAACAAGCCATCTAAATAATTAATTAATTTATCTATATTCATTTTAAAATAATATGTCTAGTTTTTAACTCTATATCTAGCAGATGCCGCGTGAGCTTGTAGCCCTTCTCCGTCGGCTAAAATACCTGCTATCTTACCTAGCCTACTAGCACCTGCTTCAGAACACATAATTAAACTAGAACGTTTTTGAAAGTCATAAACTCCTAGTGGTGATGAAAATCTAGCTGTTCTTGAAGTTGGTAGTACGTGATTAGGACCTGCACAGTAATCACCTATTGCTTCAGCAGTAAAACGACCCATAAAAATTGCCCCTGCATGGCGTATTTTTGGCAATATACTTTTTGGGTCTTCTATAGATAACTCTAAATGCTCTGGGGCAATATGATTAATAATTTCAATGGCTTGTTCTTCGGTGTCAACAGTTATAATTGCCCCTCTGTCTTCAATAGATTTTTTAATTATAGCTTTACGAGGCATGGTATCAATAAGCTTATTCATACTATTATGAACTTTTTGAGCAAATTCTTTATCTGTCGTTACTAAGATTGATTGGGCATCTTCATCATGTTCAGCTTGTGAAAACAAATCTACTGCAATCCAGTCAGGGTTGGTTAAGCCATCACAATATACTAGTATTTCAGATGGCCCTGCAATCATATCTATACCTACTGTGCCAAATACTGCTCGTTTAGCTGTTGCTACATAAATATTACCAGGACCTACAATTTTATCTACTTTAGGAATAGTTTGTGTGCCATAAGCTAAAGCAGCAATTGCTTGCGCCCCACCTAAGGTAAATACTTTATCTACTTCACAAATATGGGCAGCGGCAAGTACCATGTCGTTTACTTCACCATTAGGGGTTGGTACTACCATTATTATTTCAGGCACCCCTGCTACTTTAGCAGGTATTGCGTTCATAATTACTGATGATGGGTAAGCAGCTTTACCACCTGGTACATATAGCCCAACTCTATCTAGGGCTGTTACTTGCTGTCCTAGCATAGTGCCATCATCTTCTGTAAAGCTCCATGAGCTTGTTAATTGCCTTTGGTGATAATCTTTTACTCTGTTGGCTGAGAGAATAAGGGCTTCTCTTTGCTCTATTGGAATTTTATTAAAGGCTTCTTTTAATCTTTCTGCTGATATTTCTAGTTCTGATGCCTTATTTAACTTTAAATTATCAAAATTTTGGGTGTATTTTAAAAGGGCTTTATCACCATTTTTTTTAATATTCCTAATTACTTCTGTAACAATATTATTAACACTTTCATTAGATACTGATTCCCAATCTAATAATTGATCAAGCTGAGCATAAAAAGTTTTATCTGTTATAGATAGTTTTTTAATATTTAACATTATAAATCCCTTAAGGAGACACTGAACAACTGATTAAAATTCTGGCAACGCCAAGTTTTCATCATCAAGGCATCATTTCGCAATAATAACTAGTTATTGTAAGAAATGATAACGCAGAGGATGTAAACTTGGCTAAGCCCCGAAGGGCGTGGCTTCTAGCCCATCACTTCGTCGTTATGTGTTTTGACAATAGCTAGCTATTGCCTGCAACACATGCCTAGAATTGATGGGCTAGAAGTCCACGCAGAATTTCAATCAGTTGTTCAGTGTCTCCTTTAAATAGCTGCTTTAATTTTTTGAACTATGTCATTAATAAGAGCAAATTTAGTTTTATAAGCATGCTCATTAACTATTAATCGTGAACTAATATCAGCAATATGCTCTTCTGGAACTAGCCCGTTTGCTTTTAGGGTATTGCCTGTATCTACTAAATCAACAATTTTATCGGCTAAATCTA
Organism: uncultured Piscirickettsiaceae bacterium; assembly: GCA_964549645.1. Lineage (GTDB taxonomy): Bacteria > Pseudomonadota > Gammaproteobacteria > Thiomicrospirales > Thiomicrospiraceae > Hydrogenovibrio. The sequence continues at coordinate 5,516 of CAZJWQ010000015.1, forward strand.
TTAATGGAGCTATTTCCATAGAACCATACAGTTTTATTAAGTCAACCTGCTGACCTTTTGCCGCATAATATTCTCGTGCTGACTTTATATATTTGGTGGCTATTTTTAGTTGATGCCCAACCTCTTTAGGCTCTTTAGGCCCTGCTACCATTAATTTACACTTGGCTATTTCAAGGTCTAATAATTCATATAAGTTGTCGGTGATAGATTCCATTAACACATCTTTACCTGCGACACCTATATCTGCTGCACCATAAGAGACATAGGTTGGTGCATCAGTAGCCCTTACAATTAATAATCTAATATGCTCATGATTAGTAGGAATAATTAGTTTACGACATTTACTAGGATCCTCTAGTGGTTCTATGCCAGCAGCGGCAAGTAGTGGTAAAGTATCTTTATAAATTCTTCCCTTCGAAAGGGCTATTGTTAGTTGTTCAGTCATTTTAATTTGCTCTATAAATATTGGCACCTAGTTTATGAAATTTTTCTTCTATAAGTTCATAACCACGGTCTATATGATAAATTCGGCTTATTTCTGTTTTGCCCTTAGCGATTAAAGCGGCTAAAACAAGGCATGCAGATGCCCTTAAATCTGTTGCCATAATAGGCGCAGCAACTAAGCTAGACGAGCCTGCTATGTTAATAACATTACCTTCTATGTGCATTTCTGCCCCCATTCTAACCAACTCTGAAACATGCATAAAGCGATTTTCAAAAATAGTTTCTTCTACGGTAGATGCTCCATTAGCTAAAGCATTCATAACCACAAATTGTGCTTGCATGTCCGTAGGAAAACCTGGGTAAGGAGCGGTAACTATATTTACTGGTTTTAAGGTTTTACCTACCATATCTATGGTTATTTCATTTCCTTCAATAGATATACTTGCCCCTGCTTCATTAAATTTTTCTAAAACACAAGTTAGGTGCGATGCTTCAACATTAGTTATGGTAATTTTACTGTTTGTAACCGCAGCGGCCGCTAAATAAGTACCAGCTTCTATTCTATCTGGAATAATTTGGTATTTTACCCCTGATAGTGATGTGACCCCTTCTATAACTAAGGTGCTGGTGCCAATACCTGATATTTTTGCCCCCATAGCATTTAAAAATTCTGCTAAGTCTGACACTTCTGGCTCTTTAGCCGCATTTCTTAAAACGGTTGTACCTTGTGCTAAAACTGCAGCCATCATTAAGTTTTCAGTACCTGTAACAGTTACTATATCCATGGTAATATCGGCACCAACTAATTTTTTAGCTGAGGCGATAATATAGCCATTTTCTACACTAATATCAGCACCCATTTTTTGCATGCCTTCAATATGAATATTTACCGGGCGTGAGCCTATAGCACAACCACCTGGCAAGGATACCCTTGCTTGCCCATACTTTGCCAGTAAAGGTCCCATAACCAAAATAGAAGCACGCATAGTTTTTACTAGATCATAAGGTGCTTCTATGGAGGTTAAATTGGCACAATTAAGCTCTATGTTAAGTTTTTCATCAAATAAAACATCTACACCCATTGAGGCTAGAAGATTAATGGTAGAGGTAACATCTTTTAAATGTGGTACGTTAGATAAGGTAATGGTTTCATCCGATAAAAGGCATGCCATTAATATTGGTAAAGTTGCATTTTTAGAGCCAGAAATTCTTACTTTACCTGCAAGTTTACATTGACCATCTATAACTAATTTATCCATATTGTTTAGTCTGACTTTGGCACAAGAGTTTTAATAGATAGAGCATGCAAAGCACCAGAATTAAATTCTTCTTTAAATAAATCATTAACCATTCTGTGCCTTTGTACTGGTGACTTATTAATAAATAACTCACTAATAACTTGGATAGAAAAATTACAATCTTCACCACTCATAACTACTTGAGAGCCTTTAATATTAGTTTGTATTCGTTCACGAATTATTTCAGGAGTCATAAAAAGCCTATTTATTAATTTAATTTAGAGGTACCCTTTAGTGGCGTATTTTAACCCCTTTAAATAATAAAATCATATTTATCGTGGTAATTAATAAAAAGAAAATAATGGTAATAAATAAGCTTAGTGCTAAAGGAACATCTGACTGGTTAAAAAAACCAAACCTAAAACCATCTACCATGTAAAAAAATGGATTAAAGTGAGAAATTGTACGCCATACATCAGGTAGCGAATTAATTGAGTAAAAAACACCACTTAAAAAAGTTAAAGGTACAATAAAAAAGTTTTGGAATGCCGATAATTGATCATATTTGTCAGATAATATACCAGCAGTCATCCCTATACTACCTAGCACAGCAGCACTTAAAACTGCAAATACTATAATTATTAAAGGGCTATGCAGAGTAACATCAAAAATTAGCCAACCAACAATTAAAACGCCAATACCTACTGCTAAGCCTCTAACTATAGATGCAGCTACAAAAGCTATATAAAACTCTAAATGAGATAATGGGCTAAGTAGTACAAAACTTAAATTACCATGCATTTTTGCTTGAATAAGACTTGATGAGCTATTAGCAAAAGAGTTTTGCAAAATGGTCATCATAACCAAACCTGGGATTATAAATTGACTATAACTTATACCAACATAACCTGCTATTTCAGAGGTAACTACCATCCCAAAAACAATTAAAAATAATAATGATGAAATAATAGGAGCAAAAACTGTTTGTATGACTACTGAAGTGAAACGTTTAATTTCTTTAATAAATAATGTCCAACAGCCAATAAAATTAAAGCTCATTAGTTTGTCCGCGTTAAATCTAAAAAAGCTTCTTCTAAAGATGCATCTCTAGTGGTTATATCTTTTATTTCAATATTAGTTTCAGCTAACCATTGTATAAGAGCATTTAGTGATAATTTTTTTTCAATTTTAAAAGTTATTGCAGTATTAGAATAGTTATCTACTCGTTGCTTTAGTTGTTGTGGTAATAAATTATATATTTCATCTTTAGTTTTGCTATTTATATTTAAAGTCACTTTAGCGTATCTAAACGAGTGTTTTGAAACTAAATCAGTTACCTTTTCTAAGGTTTTTAATTCTCCAGCTTGCAAGATAGCTACCTTTTCACACAAGGCTTCTGCTTCTTCTAAATAATGAGTGGTTAAAATTATGGTATGACCTTGCTGATGAAGCTCTTTAGTAAATTGCCACAGTGTTTTACGTAAGCCTATATCAACCCCTGCGGTAGGTTCATCTAACACTATAACTGCAGGCTTATGCACTAATGCCATAGCAATTAATAGCCTTCTTTTCATCCCACCAGATAATTCATTAGTCATGGCATTGGCTTTATTACCCAACGCTAATCTTTCAAGTAATTCACTTATCCACCGTTGTTGTTGCTTACCTTTTAAACCAAAGTAACCCGATTGTATTTGCAGTAGTTGTTGAATACTAAAAAAAGGGTCTGCTATTAATTCTTGTGGCACTAAACCTAATGAACGCCTAGAAGCTTTATAGTCTTTTATTGTGTGATGACCATCAACATAAATATTGCCCGATGATGGGGTAGCCAAGCCTGACATGCAATTAATAAGAGTAGATTTACCAGCTCCGTTTGGACCAAGTAAACCAAAAAAAGAGCCTTTTTCTATATTAAAAGAAATATTTTTTATCGCTTGCAAGCCATTATAGTTTTTTGAAACTTGTTGGAAAACAACTGCATTATTATTTGTTGTCATGAATTAGAGCATTAAGATTATATAAATCAATTAATAATAATAAATGTTTAGGCATATTCTTGTAGGTAATTGGATTGTAGGTAAGTGGTGGGTTTAAATTTTGTAGATATAAAAAAAAAGCTAAACAACTACTATCAGCTTTTGTTAAATTAGTACAATCAACATATAAAATCTTTTGTGCAAACAGACTTTCATTATTTTTAATAATTTTACCTAAAGAGTTTACCGTAATCTCACCATTTAGTTTTAAGGTAGAATTTTCAACAACACAAGTAAAGCTTGTCATCTTTAACCTTGAGAATGAATTGTATTTTGAGAGTTAAGATCTTGTGTGACTTTATCTAAACCATCTCTAACTATTTTAGGGGCAAACATTTTTCTATAATTAATTAATAAACTAATCCCTTCCACAGAAAAGTCATATAAAAGCCACTGCTTAGAATATTTATTTTGGTGTACCCTATAAACAATAGTAGTATTACTACCACTTGCTAAGATAACTTCTGTGGTAATCCTTTGACGTCTTTTCCTAGTTTCTTCTGCTTTAATAATATTAATTTCTTTAATATCTAATGCTAATAAGCTATTTGAGTATGAATTTAACAACGTTTTAGTAAAAGCGTCTACAAACGCGTCTCGTTGCTGCGTTGTTGCTTCTCGCCACGGGCGACCGACTACAAATCTTGCCATTCTATAGGTATCAATATGTGGCAATAGATGCTCTTGTGCAAATTGCAAAGTTTTCTCAGGGTCATTTTGAAAAGCTTCTCTGTTAGTTGATAGTTCTTCTAAAATAGTGTTTGTTAGATTTTCTATCATTATCACAGGGTCTGATTTATTACTATCGGCATGTATAATTGATGTTGATAATATAAATATTAAAATTATTGTTTTTAAAAATGTAAGTTTCATTTATCACCGCCTGAAAAATTAGTTAAAAACTTGCCAATTAATTCCTCTATAACTAGTGCAGATTGCACAAAATCAAAATAATCACCATCAACAAGATATTCTTCATCTGCCCCTGGGCTAAGCCCTATGTATTGATCACCTAACATACCCGAAGTTAATATAGATGCAGATGTATCTAAAGATAATTTATTAAATCTTGTATAAATATTCATAGTTACTCTTGCTTGATAGGTAGCTTTATCAACTTCTATATTAGTAACTCTGCCAACGACTACGCCACTTATCTTCACAGGAGATCTAACTTTAAGCCCACCTATATTACTAAACAGCGCATTTAGTTGATAAGTATCTCTATCTTTTACACCTTGAAAGCCACTTACTTTAAAAGCTACTACTAACAATGCCATTACAGCTAATACAGTAAACAAGCCTACCCAAATTTCTACAATATTTTTACGATACATATTAAAAAACCTTAAAATTTTAAAACCTTAAAACATTAATGCAGTTAATACAAAATTAACCGCTAAAATACCTAATGAAGCATGTACTACCGTTTTGGTAGTTGCTCTACTAACCCCTGCTGAAGTTGGTATAGCGTTTATGCCATGGTACAAAGCTACTAAAGATATTAAAACCGCAAAGGTTATTGACTTTATAACACCTTCCATAACATCTTCATTCCAATCAACATGAAATTGGGTTTGTAACCAGAAAAAACCTTCATCAACCCCTAACCAAACAACCGCGACTAAATAACCACCTAATACCCCTACCGCAATAAATAACATAGTAAGCATAGGTAAAACAATTATTGAAGCGGTAAACCTTGGGGCATAAATATAACGACGTGGGTCAACCCCCATCATTTCTAAAGCAGATATTTGGTCGGTAGAACGCATTAAACCTATTTCTGCCGTTAAAGCAGAGCCTGCCCTACCTGCAAATAATAAAGCGGCGACCACCGGACCTAATTCTTTAACAAGCACTAAGGCTGTCATTGCACCAACCACTTCTTCAGAATTGAAATTAACTAAAATATTATAACCTTGTAAGGCTAGTACCATGCCTACAAAAAAACCTGCTGTTATTATAATTGGTAAAGATAACACTCCTAAAAAATATATTTGTTTAAGTAACAACTTAAATCTTTGGATAGCGTTAGGTATTACCAAGAACATAGATGCTATAAAAAAAGACACTTTACCTATGGTTTGCAACATTGCAAACACCCCATTACCAATACTAGCTAAACTATTTAATAGCATCTTGATACAACTTTAAATCTTGAGCATAATCATTAGCAGGAAATTGAAATGGCACCGGCCCATCGGCAAGACCTTTTAAAAATTGATTAACATAAGCATTATTTGAATTTAGCAATTCTTGCGGGCTGGCGGCAGCAATAACTTTACCTTCTGCTAGTACACAAACAAAATCTGCTATAGATAATACTTCTTTAATATCATGAGAAACCACAATACTGGTTAAGTTTAAACTTTGGTTTAGTTTTTTTATTAATTTTAATAAAACTCCCATAGCAATTGGGTCTTGCCCAGTAAAAGGCTCATCATAAAAAATTATTTCAGGGTCTAATGAGGTTGCTCTAGCTAAAGCTACACGCCTTGCCATACCCCCTGAAAGTTCAGATGGCATTAAATCTTGCGCCCCTCTTAAACCAACTGCTTGTAATTTCATTTTAACTAGAGGGTATAAAATTTCATCTGGTAAATCAGTATGCTCTCGTAATGGAAAGGCTATATTATCAAACACATTAATATCTGTTAATAAAGCTCCGTTTTGAAAGAGCATGCCCATTATTCTACGTAATTGGTATAATTTTTTGCGTGATAATTTATGTATATTTAAACCTTTAACCAACACCTGCCCTTCATCAGGGGTTAACTGCGCGGTCATTAGATTTAAAAGAGTAGTCTTGCCTGTACCACTTGGGCCAATAATAGCAGTTATTTTTCCTTGAGGAATAGCCAAGCAAAGATTATTAAAAATCTTTCTAGTTCCTCTAGAAAAGGTTAAGTCTTTTATTTCTATAATAGATTCAATGCTCATAGTGTAAATTATAACCCTAAAAGTTCGGCTAATATTTTAAAATCTACTATCTTTTGAGTATTTTCCTCAATATTGATTATATAAATAAAACCACCATTTATAGTTTTAGGAAATGACTTTGATAAATTAATTAATAACTCTTTTTGCTCAACAATAGATAGTTTTGCTAAGTTTAATTCAATTAAAGGAAACCCTGTGTAGAAATTATTTTTATATTGAAACTGCCAATTAGTAGTTAGCCTATTAGCAGTTAACCCATTATTAGTTAATTTTGTATTAACCCTAGCATCTCTAGATTTTATGGTTATTTCTACAGCTAAATCATCGCTATAAAAATCTAAATATTTTGTTACTAAAACACCATGAAACAAATCACCTAATGCTTTTTTAATTTTTTTAAGCTGGTCTTTTTTACATGTACTAACTAATAAAGTGATAAAAAAAGTTTCTTCTGCTAAGTTATTAGCAATTTCTACTATTTGCTCTGTACTCCACTGCTCCCATTCTTGCTGTGCCACTAATACACAGGCAAACTGATTACTATAGTAATCTAACTGCCAATCAACAGGCATATCATCTGGGTAAAAGCTACCAAGCCACGTTTTATGCGACCAACCCTTA
>CAZJWQ010000015.1:12900-16350 GCA_964549645.1 uncultured Piscirickettsiaceae bacterium
AAAAATTAAATATGTCTACAATCTTACTTTTACCTTCAATCCTTTTAATAATTGGTTTAGTGCTACTTGTTTGGAGCTCTGATCTTTTTATAGATGGCGCTGCTAGTATTGCTAAACACATGTCTATCTCACCATTAATTATAGGGGTAGTTATTTTAGGTTTTGGAACTTCTGCACCTGAAATTATAGTTTCAATAATTGCATCAATAAACGGCAATCCTGGTTTAGCAGTAGGTAATGTAATAGGCTCAAATATAGCTAATATTGCTCTTGTTTTAGGGGTTGCTGCTATTATTGCCCCAATAGTTGTTAAATCTTCTTTACTAAAAAGAGAGTTCCCGATTGTTATTGGTGTAACTATTATTGGCTTTTTGTTACTGCTTGATAAAGATTTAGATATGATTGATGGTATAGTTTTATTAGGCTTGCTGGTCATAGTTATGACTTGGATGATAAAAGCTAATAAGCAAGTTGAAACCACCGATGATACTTTAGCTGTACAAACTGAAGAAGAGTTAGATAACAAAGAAGAAATAACCTTTAAAAAATCTATAATAATGCTTATTGTAGGGCTAGTTATTTTAGTAGTCAGTGCCCAGTTAATGGTTCATGGGGCTGTTGACATTGCTAAATACTTTGGTATATCTGATTTAATTATAGGCTTAACAATTATAGCAATAGGTACAAGTTTACCAGAATTAGCCGCTGCTATTAGTGCTGCTAAAAAAGGTGAAACTGACTTAATGATAGGAAACATTATAGGCTCAAACCTATTTAACCTATTAGCAGTCTTGGCAATGCCTGCTTTAATTGCCCCATCTATTATTGAAAAAGCGGTAATTACTATTGATTACCCTATAATGTTATTACTTACGGTAATAATGCTTATAATGGTTTTACCTAGAAAGGGAAAATCTATTATTGGTAGAAAATTAGGTATTTTATTACTACTAAGTTTTGTTGCCTATCTAGTATCAATATACTTTAGAACTATCATCTAGATCCTGCATCAAATTGTTAATGTAGAGTTTAAGTATTATGGGGGAACTTTAATATGGACTATTCAAAAGATTTAATTGCCAAAGCTAGTAAGATTAAACTATTAATTTTAGACATAGATGGCGTGTTATCTGACAATAAATTATATTATGGCGATAATGGTATTGAGTATAAAAGCTTTTTTACTCGTGACGGTCATGGCATGGTCATGTTACAAAAAAGTGGTATTGAAATAGCAATTATAACTGGGCGAAAATCTCCGCTTATAAATAAACGCATGCAAGATCTAAAAGTAAAACATATTTACCAAGGCAAGCCAGACAAACTACCTACTTTTTTAGAATTAGTTAAAAAATTAAACCTTTCATTCGATGAAATAGCCTATATGGGTGATGATATTTTAGACCTACCAATCTTAACAAGAGTAGGCTTAGCCGCCTGCCCTAAAGATGCTGACTTGGAAGTAATTACAAGAACAGAACTTATTTCACAATATGCGGGTGGGCAAGGCTGTGTAAGAGAAGTATGTGAGTTAATCCTTAAATCGAAAGGATTATGGCAACAACACTTGGACTTCTATTTACGTGAAAAAATTTAAAGCTAAGTACATTAAAACCAAGTATAAATATCTTGCACTAATACTTGTATTAGCAAGTGTGTTTTTAATTTTAAAATCATTTCAAGCTAATAATTTAATAAACGATATTAATAGTAAACAAGCAGATACATTAACTAATAGTTGGCAGTTTTTTAATGTAACGACTTGGCAAATACCAAATAAAAACTTTCCGCAAAATCAAAACTATATTACCACCTCAACCACCACCTTTCAAAATGCAACACAAACTAGCTATATGGAAAATATTTTTTTTATTCAAACAAAACCTGAGCAAAACCTTATAATTTCTAGTGAAAAAGCTAATAGCAAGGACAACCAAATAATAAATTTATCTACTAACGTGCGTATAAAAGTGATACCACAACAATCAAATGCAATCAAACTACTAGAAACAGAACAATTAACCTATAATATCCTTGATAAGACTATAACAAGTAATGTATTTGTTAGCTTACAACAACCAAACACACTCATAACAGGCTATGGATTATTTGCCAATATAGCAACTGGCAATTATGAATTTAAAAACAATGTTAAGTCTAAATTTTTGCCCCAAAATTAATACGAATTAATACGAGGATAGTTAGCTTGAAAAAAACACTCTTATTTATTATCTTATGTTTACCAATTTCATACAGCTATGTACTAGCAAATGCTGTACCTATTGAAATAACTGCTGGCTCTTTAATTATTAAAGACCAAGAAAACATTAGCACCTATACAGATAATATTGTAATAACACAGGGCGAACTTAAAATAACGGGTAGTAAAGCGATTATCTACCATCCTAACAGACAATTATCTAAAGCAATAATAACAGGTAGCCCAGCAACATTTATTAACTTTATAGAAGAACAAAACTATTGGGTAGAAGGTCATGCCGATAAAATAACTTACAATACTTTAAATAACACCATACTGTTTGAAGGTAATGCTTATATTAAACAACAAAACACCAACTCAATTAGTGCCAAAACTATTATTTATAACTACCAAAAACAAATCATAGAAGCTAAAGGTGACAAAGATAATAAGCAAAGAATAAAAGTTATTTTTTTACCGCAAGACAATAATCGCAATACAACAACCAAAAGTAATTAATATGGCACATTTTTATGCTCAAGATCTTGCCAAAAGTTACAATAAAAGAGTTGTAGTAACCTCGGTAAATTTATCAGTAAAAAGCGGTGAAGTAGTTGGGTTACTAGGGCCAAATGGGGCAGGTAAAACTACTACCTTTTACATGATGACGGGGCTAGTTAAAAATGATAAAGGTAAAATATTTTTAAACGACAAAGATATAACTAACCTAACAATTGACCAACGAGCTAAATTAGGCATAGGCTATCTACCACAAGAAGCATCAGTATTTAGAAAGCTAACCGTACAACAAAACATTATGGCTATTCTAGAAATGAGACCCAAAATAAGTAAACAGCAACAATTAAAAATATACAATAATTTAATTGATGATTTACAAATTGGGCATATAACAACTCAACTAGGGCAAGCACTTTCAGGAGGCGAAAGAAGACGGGTTGAAATAGCTAGAGCCTTAGCTATGGAACCAAGTTTTATTTTATTAGATGAGCCTTTTGCAGGAGTAGACCCAATTTCGGTTAAAGATATTCAAAGTATTATTATTCACTTAAAAAATAAAAATATAGGTATATTAATTACCGACCACAATGTACGAGAAATACTTGGGGTTTGTGACCGAGCTTATATATTAAATGCAGGTAGTATACTAGCTGAAGGCACTCCTGAAGAAGTTCTTAACGATGAAAATGTAAAACGTGTTTACTTAGGTAAAAATTTTAAATAACTATGCT